>JBBIUD010000083.1:0-6649 GCA_037440485.1 Chlorobiota bacterium | reverse complement strand
TTTTCATTTCACGAAACAATACCTTCAACATTATCGCACGCCTTGACTGGAATATTTCCGACCGCCACAAGCTGCAGCTTCGACACAACTATACGAATGCCTTCCAGGATCGGAATGTGCTTCGGACACGGCAGGTTTTTTCGCTGTCGAGCCAATGGAATGAATTCCGCAGCATCAACAATTCAACGGTGCTGCAGTGGAATTCAATCTGGGGCGAAAACATGGCTAATGAGTTCCGTATTGCCTGGACGCAAACTAACGACGAGCGTGTGCTCCGGGCAGCACCGTTCCCGCAGGTGAAAGTAATGCTCGGTGCTGATCAAGTCGTACTCGGACCCGAGCGAAATTCTCAAGCCAATGCACTCGATCAAATGCAACTGGCTATAACGAATGATTTTTCGATTTTCCTCGGCGAGCATACGGTTACAATTGGGACGCATAACGAACTCTATCGCTTCAACAATCTTTTCATACCCGACTATTACGGTAGCTACACATTCCGAGATGTCCAGGCTCTCCGCGATCGAACGCCGAGCTTTTACCAGTTGAGCTATGCGAATCTGACTGTTACAGGTGGTAACTCGCAACCGCGAGCGCGGTGGGGAATGATGCAAAGTGGCTTCTATGCGATGGACGAATGGACACTATCGTCACGACTGAAAGTTACGTTCGGCTTGCGTGTTGATGTGCCGATTTACTTTGATAAGCCATACGAAAACCCACTCTTTGCGACGAAGTTCGACTCACTGGCACGGCGCTTTGCAGCGTTACCAGACTCGCTCAAGCCCTACTACCAAGAAATTCCGCTCGGTCTGCAGACGAATCGGTTACCTGACGCTTTACCGCTGTGGGCGCCCAGAATCGGCTTCAACTATGACCTGAGCGGTGATCGAACAGTGCAGGTGCGTGGCGGGAGTGGGATCTTTAGCGGTCGCGTACCTGCTGTTTGGCTTTCGAATCAATACAGCAATACCGGCGTAGATTTGCTCCGAGTCAGCATCGGACGAGACAACGATGCCAATGCTCCACTTCTGATGCGGCTTGATTCACCGTCGGTACCATTGCGCGTGGCATTAGACCCATTCAACCCACCCAAACCGGGCGATCCATCCTTCCCAGGTCAGCCGATTGCGACAACGCAAATCAACGTTACTGATCCAGCTTTTCGTTTTCCTCAGGTGTGGCGTTCGACGCTCGGACTGGACGCACAGATTGCACCCTGGCTTCGGCTTACTGCCGAAGCTATGTACGGCAGGATGCTCAATACAGTCGAATTCCGAAACTTGAATCTTCGACGTTCACAATCAATGCCGTGGTCCCCTCTGGATGGACGTCCGATGTATGCGCGTTCGCCGTCGGGTCGAACTGATTCGAATGCAGTACCGGAATTTACCCAGGTTATTATGCTCACCAGTCGAAGTGAAGGTTATCAGTATAGCGGAATGCTCTCGCTATCGTTGCAGGAAAAAAATCCGTTCCTTCCAGGCCTCAGCGGTATGGTTTCGTACGTGTATTCCGAAACGTATGATCTTGCTGATGCGACCGCTGCCACAGCACTGTCCAACTGGCAAAATACCGATGCCATCGATCCCAACCGTGCGATGATCGGGCGATCGAATTTTGATGTACCGCATCGGATTACGCTCAACATCTTCTACCGTGCCAAGTTCTTCGGCAATTACACGACGACTCTTGGCATTTTTTACACGGGCAACTCTGGTCGTCCGTACAGTTTCACGTATGTCGGCGACTACAACGGCGACGGTTTGACATACAACGATCTCATTTACATTCCTCGACCGGAAGACAAAGACAAGCGCATCGTTGTCGTACCACCAGGTGGTGTGGATCTACGTACTGCCGACCAGATTTGGCAACAGCTTCTCGATTTTATCGCTGCAAACGGCATACTGCGTCGTTACCAAGGTCAGGTACTGCCCCGCAACAGCATGCGCGAGCCGTGGATCAATCAACTTGATGTTCGAATTGTCCAGGAGCTTCCGTCGCTTGGCAACACCCGTCTGGAGTTAACACTCGATATTCAAAACCTGCTCAACCTCCTCAATAGCTCGTGGGGATTGCAGCAGTACGTCAATTTCCAAAGCTACCGTCTGATAACGCTTGTCAACGACCCTGTCACCGGTACACCGTTCGATTCGCTCGGACGTCTGCGCATTTCGTATTCGTCTCCAACAAATTCCAATGGCAAACCCGGCATTTATGATACTGATACGTTCTTTTCCCGATGGCGAATGCAGCTTGGTCTCCGCGTAACATTCTAAGTCTTGCGCTTTGCGTAGTCTGTTTGCTTTCGTGCCAGGACGGCGTTGTAACGTTCACCGGCGGCACTGCTATGGTGCGTGTCTTCAACGCACAGACAAAAGTTAGGAGCATTGATCTGATTGTTGACAGTGTCCGTGTGATCAATCAATTAGTTCCTGGTGCATTGAGCAACGTAGTCCAGGTGCCGTCGGGCACCTATGTTCTCATTGAGGCATACGGGACAGAAGCAATATCCCCACAGCGCATCGCATCGCAACGGTATGTGATGGCTGATAAGCAATCGTACACGATTGTTGTTCGCGGTCACACGATCACTGATTTCCTGCGTCCGATCGTAGATACGCTCGTGAGTCCATTCTCCGATTATGCTGCAATCAAAGTCATCAATGCAACAGAAGAAACATTTGTCAGCGTTACTGCCAACGATTCCACAATTGGATTCCCCGTCGTTGATGCACAGACAGTGATGCCATTTGTTCCCGTGGCAAGCGGTAGCATCCGAATTAGTGTACGCGATGTTGATCGTGATACACCGATTGCGACCGATTCTACTGTAGTTTTGGAACGTGGTGCATGCTATTACCTTTTTGTGCACGACATCTCTGGCGGTTCAAACGCAACCCAGCGTTGGCTACTGTGGAAAGTTGAGTAATCATCAATCATTGGTTTTGCTATGATCAAGTTTGCCCTTTCGCTTGTGCTCACCAGCGTGATTGCTGGAGCACAGACGTATGTAACCATTGCGCAATTCAAGCAACGAGCATTTGGCGATTCGATTCGCAGCGGAGAACGTATTGCGGGTCGAGTGACAGTTGCCGATCAATTTCGCAACACAAGCTACATTCAGGATGCCACCGGTGGAATTGCTGTGTTCAACAGCGCGTTTCGCATGGGTGTTGCCGTTGGTGATTCAGTTGAAATCCTCAGTGGAACGCTGACCGAATTTGGTCAAACTACTGGGCAGCCCGGTACCGGATTAGCAGAGATTGCCGGTTCAGTTGTATTCCAGGTCATACCCATTGGAAGTTCGGAGCCAGCACCGCGCACTGCATCTATTCCTTCGATTGGTGAAGCGCTCGAGGGTATGCTGGTGCGAGTGCGGAACGTACAGTTTGTTGAAACGGGTGTTTTCCAGGGCGACCGGAACTACACCGTACGGAGCAGTGCTGGTGATCAATTGCAGGTGCGCATTGACGCGAACACAGAGATCGCGCGGAACAGCCTTCCGATTCCGTCGCAGCGTGTTGACATCATCGGCGTCATCTCACAATTTCGGGGCACCTACCAGCTTCTACCGCGCTATGCATCCGACATTGGCTTGACCATAGAACAAGACACCGTACCAAAGAGCGCAACGCTCGATGTAACGACTTGGAATCTTCTCTGGTTTGGTTCGACCGATACAACGATTGGCGTTGCAAATAAGCAGCGTCAGTTCAACAGTATTCGTATGGCGCTCGATTCGATGCGATCGGACATCTACGCTTTTCAGGAAGTCACAACAGCACGCATTCTAGATAGTCTTGCGTCAACTGTGCAAGGATCGTACACCGGTTACCTGGCTCCAATCGAGCAGCAACAAAAGATGGCATACTTGGTGGACCGGGATGTGTCAACGGTAATCGAGAGTGGATTAGCAGTCAACGGCGGATCACAAGCATGGGCGAGTGGTCGCTTCCCATTCCGATTGACTGTGCGTAGCGCTATTGGTGGTGTTGAGCGCCGGATAGTGCTCTTCAATATCCACGCAAAAGCAACGGGTGACTCAACTACGGCACAAGATGACTGGCAACGCCGAAAAACCGATGCTGAAACATTTCACGATTACCTCAACACGTTCTACTCGAACGATGCGGTCATTGTTCTGGGCGATTTCAACGATGATGTTACTACCTCGGTTGTGTCACCGAACCCGACGCCTTACTCTGTGTTCATCGCCGATAGTGCGAACTGGCGTATCCTGACAAAACCAATGAGTGAACTTGGTTTGCGATCGTATATCGGGTCAACGGTCAATGCACGTATGCTCGATCACATCATTGTCTCCAACGAGCTATTCAGCGCAGTCCACCGAACGTACTTAGAAGCTCCGAATGCCTTTTTATCGAGCTACACAACAACGGTCAGTGACCATCTGCCTGTTACGGTCCGCATACGGCTTGCTGATGTTGCTGCATCAATTCAGACGCATCACAATCATTCAATTCGCATTGGTCCGAACCCAATGACTGACCGAGGATTTATCGAAATTGAGATACCGCAACTACAGCCACTCCGCGTTGAGCTTGTTGGATTGGCAGGGCAAAACACGTCGGTCGTACTGGATGAGCTTGCTGAGCCAGGATTGCGTGTGATCCCCATCGAAAGCAGTGTGCTTACTAGCGGTGTGTACTTTGTACGCATCGTCTATGGCAACAGCACGTTTGTTCAACCCTTCGTTGTTCTTCACTAACGATCATTGGAGACTTCTGCATTGAGAACATGGCGTGTTGAGGATTCGGCGGAGCTGTACAACGTTGCAGGTTGGGGCATTGGATACTTCGCCATCAACGAGAAAGGCAACGTTGTGGTCAAGCCGCGAAAGGAAAATGGTCCTGCGATTGATATTCGCGAGCTAATGGACGAGCTAGCGCTCAAGGATATCAATCCGCCAGTCCTATTGCGTTTTCCCAACATTCTTGATCATCGAATTGAAAAAATCAGCGGTTGCTTTGAACGGGCACGCGCTGAGTATGGCTACACCGGCAAATACTACAACGTCTATCCCATCAAGGTCAATCAGCAGCGCCCGGTCGTCGAGGAGATTGTTCGCTATGGTAAAAAATTCAACATCGGCTTGGAAGCAGGCTCAAAGCCTGAGCTTCATGCTGTTCTGCCCATTATGGACAATCCCGAAGCGCTCATCATCTGCAACGGCTATAAGGACGAAGACTTCATCGAGCTGGCATTGCTCGCACACAAAATGGGGAAGAAGATTTTTCTGGTTGTCGAAAAGCTCAACGAGTTGAGGCTTATTATCCAGATTGCTCGCCGGCTCAATGTCGTGCCCAATGTAGGCATTCGCATTCGACTGTCTGCCAGTGGAAGTGGTAAATGGGAAGATTCGGGCGGTGACCAGAGTAAGTTCGGTCTCAATGCAAGCGAATTGCTTGAGGCTGTTGAAGTCGCTCGTCGTGAGAACATCCTACCCTGGTTGAAGCTCATTCATTTTCACCTGGGTTCGCAGATTACCAATATTCGAAAAATCAAAGCAGGTTTGCGCGAAGTTGCACAGTTTTACGTTCAGCTTCATCGGCTGGGCTGCTCGATTGAATACGTTGATATTGGCGGTGGTCTCGGCGTTGACTATGATGGCTCGCGGACAACGATCGCCAGCAGTATCAACTATTCAATCCAGGAGTACGCCAACGATGCAATTGCAACACTCCTCGATGCTGCCGAGCGACATGGATTACCTCATCCGCATGTTATCACGGAAGCTGGTCGCGCTCTAACGGCACATCACTCCATTTTGGTCTTCAACGTGCTGGAGACTGCAACAACACCACTATGGGATGAAACAAGCCATGCAATTGAAGGGAATGATCATGAGATCGTCCGCGAGCTATACACGTTGCTCAACAACATATCACCGCGCACGATCATGGAGGTCTGGCATGATGCGCTTCAATTACGCGAAGAGTCGCTGGAGTTGTTCTCGCTTGGCTTGCTTGATCTGACCTCTCGCGCAAAAGTCGAACGATTGTTCTGGAGCATTGCAACAACTGTCAATCGCTATGCTCAAGACTTTCGCCATATCCCCGACGAATTGCGCTCACTACCAAAGCTCCTTGCCGACAAATATTTCTGCAACTTTTCGCTCTTTCAATCCTTGCCTGATGCGTGGGCAATTGATCAACTCTTTCCCATCATGCCGCTTCAACGACTCAACGAAAAGCCGTTACGCCGTGCGACTCTCCACGACATCACATGCGATAGCGATGGTCGCATTGACCGCTTCATCGGGATACGGGAAACGATGCCATACCTATCTGTCCATGACTTGCGGGAGGGCGAGCCATACTACATCGGTGTTTTTCTTGTCGGAGCATACCAAGAAATTCTGGGAGACTTGCACAATTTGTTCGGTGATACCAATGCTGTGCACATTGTTTGCGACGATGAGCAATACTGGATTGATCAAATCATTGAAGGCGAAACGGTCGAGGATGTGCTCGATTACGTTCAGTTTTCCGCAAAACGATTGGTACGCACGATCGAGACATGGGTCATGCAAGCAGTCAAAGAAAACATGATCACGCTGCACGAAGGGAAAGAATTCCTGGCGATGTATCGCTCAGGACTGTATGGCTACACGTATTTGGAA
>JBBIUD010000082.1:0-6788 GCA_037440485.1 Chlorobiota bacterium | reverse complement strand
CCCGGCACATTCCGTTACTCGATGATCGGCGCGCGGCTGGGCGGTCCGATTCAGCGTGACAAATGGTTTTTCTTTGCAAACTTCGAAACCGAGGGTTTGACACAACCAGGGACGACCTTCCGCGCCAATCGCGGTGAACCGGTCGGTGGTACGATCACGCGTGTCCGCGCCTCTTCGCTCGACTCGCTGAGCACGTTCCTACGCGATCGCTTCGGCTACGATACCGGTCCGTACGAAGGCTACGATTTCGAAACACCTGCCCTGCGATTCCTGCTCCGCACCGACTACAACCTCGACGAGCGCAACAAACTCACGCTGCGTTATGTGCACCTGGACTCTCGAACAGATGTGCTACTCTCGAATTCATCCTCGCTTGGATTTGGCAATCGCCGTAGCAATCTCGATGCACTCAATTTCAAAAACTCGAACTACGCCATTTTGGAGAACATTCGCTCCATCGTCGGTGAATGGAACTCGATCCTTGCCGACAACATGTCCAACCAGCTCATCGTCGGCTACTCCTACCACGACGAAAGCCGTGAACGACCGGCAACACTGTTCCCGTTTGTGGATATTCTCGAAAACGGCACAACATACACCTCGTTCGGCACCGAACCGTTCACGCCGAGCAACGAATTGCGCTACTGGACGCTACAATTGCAAAACAACTTCACCTACTATGCTGGCGAGCACACGCTCACCTTCGGGCTGTCGCTGGAACGCTACCAGTCCGAGAACGTTTTCTTCCCTGGCTCGCAGAGCGTCTATGTGTACAACTCGCTGCAAGATTTCTACACCGATGCGCTCGATTATCTTGACAATCCTAATCGCACAACATCGCCGGTGACACTGCGGCGCTTCCAGGTTCGCTGGTCGAACATTCCCGGACAAACCAAACCTATTCAACCGCTGAAAGTTTGGTACGGCGGTCTCTACGCGCAGGACGAATGGAACATCCTGTCGAACGTGCGCGTGACGGCTGGACTGCGAGTGGATGTGCCATTCTTTGAAAACACTGGCTATCACAATCCCCAGGTTGATACGCTTTTCTTCCGCGACGAAAATGGTAACACCGTCCAGTATCGCACCGACAAAATGCCGGACCCCAATCCACTGTTCTCGCCGCGCTTGGGAATCAACTGGGATGTATTCGGGGATCGCACAACAATCGTGCGGGGTGGAACAGGGCTATTTACCGGACGTCCAGCATACGTCTGGATTTCCAACCAAATTGGGAACAACGGCGTTCTAACCGGCTTTGAGCAACTCGATAACACCACCGCTCGTCCGTTCAATCCCAATCCCGACCACTATAAGCCTTCCACTGTTTCGGGCGATCCAGCGCGTAGCTATGAACTGGCACTGACCGACCCATCGTTCCGTTTCCCGCAGATCTGGCGCTCGACCATTGGCGTTGATCAACAGCTTCCGTTTGGCTTTGTCGGCACCGCAGAGTTCCTCTACGCCAGAGACATCAACGGCATTTACTACATCAACGCCAATCTCAAGCCTGCCGATGGAGCATTCACCGGCGCTGATACTCGCCCCCGCTGGACCAGCGGCAACCGTATCAACTCAATGGTCACCAGTGCGGTGGTGCTTAAAAACCAAAACGTCGGTTATTCCTGGAATGTTGCTGTTGCACTGGAGCGTCCCTGGCAGGATAACTGGTACTTCAAAGCTGGCTATAGCTACGGCATCGCCAAGAACACTGTTGATCCCGGCTCGATTGCGTTCGGCTCGTGGAATAACAATCCACATACTGGTGATCCGAATAATCCCGGGCTTGGCTTTTCGCTCAATTCGCTTGGGCACCGCGCTTTTGCCACCGCGTCCTATCGCTTCGAGTATTTCGACATTGGAGCAACAACGCTGTCGCTCTTTCTCGACGGTCGCACCAACGGCAACGCGAGCTATGTTTACGCCGGCGACCTCAATGGCGACGGCGGCACCAGCAACGACCTGATCTACATCCCGCGTGACAAAAGCGAGATGAATTTCCAGGACTACACCGTGACCGTCGGCGGGCAATCGGTCACCTTTACCGCTGCTCAGCAAGCCGATGCATGGGAAGCTTACATCCAGCAAGACCCCTACCTGAGCAAAAACCGCGGCAAATATGCCGAGCGGGGAGCGATCTTTTTCCCGATGGTCTGGCGCGCCGACTTCAGCATCACGCAGGACATTTTTGGCAACCTCTTTGGCAATCGGCAAGGCTTGCAGCTTCGGTTGGATATTCTCAACGTCACCAACCTGCTCAACAAAGACTGGGGAGTCGGGCAAATTCTGGTGACGACACAGCCGCTCATTGCTCGCGGCGCCGATAGCCAAGGGCGTGCCATCTACCGTTTGCGCAACATCGGCGATAAACTGCTGAGCACCACCTTCCAGCAGTCGGCAACGATCAACGACGTCTATCGCATCCAGCTCAGCATTCGCTACACATTCAACTAAAACGCACAGAGCTTTTTAGCAGGCAGCAGCCACAGGGGATACCCTCCTGTGGCTGTTGCACATTTACGCCACACGGTATGTGTTCCTCCTCTCCCCTGTGCCGCTGTGACCATACCGCGTGGCGAGTATTACCACTGAAGCTGTACCGAGCAAAAACCCTGGCGTCCGATCAACGTCGGGACGGCACGCGGGTTGACCACGTTGAGCAGATTATTGACACCAGCAGCAATTGCAACAATTGTACCCATCAGTGGCAGACGCTTTTCCACACCGAAATTGAGCATCCAGTACACGGGCACAAGCTCGGCAGGGCTATCGAGCACCTGCCCAAGGTAGAGCGTGCCGTCGTAAATGTCGGGATTCGATGCACGCTGCAAATCCCCAAAAGCACCGACGTACTGCACGCGGAAATTGGCGGCAACCATCCATGGCTGATACTGCCAGTCTATCCGTGCCGTGGCTGTATGAAACGGACGGTACCACAAGCCCAGATAATCCTGGCGACGAAGACGATGAAATTCGCCCGTGGAGGGCACAAGGTAGCCTGCCGTGCCACGGCTAATGGCAGCCAGGACACGCTCATCATCGGCAACCAACCATTGGTAGGATGCATTCACGCCGAGGCGATGATCGCCAAGCGGTAGTGTTGTGGCTGCTGTCACCAGTACACCGTAGGTTTGCACCGCTGCAACGTTGCGGTAGGTGAACACCAGTGGGGATTGTTGATACGGGTAGTATTCGATCATGTCACGCACGCGGTTGAAAAAAAACAGCACATCGAACATCGTCCCGCCGAGCGTGAGCGCACCAATGGTGAGTGTATCGTACTGGAGTGTTGCCCCTGCCATCATCGAAAGCGATTGCTCCGGCTTGAGATCGAGTCCCAGCATGCGTGCACCCAGCAGTTGATAACCAACCCCAGCCGGACTGAAGCGAATGTAGAGTTGCCGCATGTCCGGTGCCTTGAAGGCTTCGCCAATGGTCGCATTGAGTGCCAGGTGATCGAAAATCATGTAGCGAAGCGATAGGCGTGGCAGCAGCGGTATTCCGCCCATGAGCACGGAGCGGGGCATACCGAACGCGTTGGTCCAATCAGACCGAAGCGAGAGCGCATACGAGAACCGCTGGCTTGGATTTCCTTCCCACTGCACGAACGCTGCTGCCGTTCGATAGTATGGTTGGCCTGGGTATCGCGTGCCACTGGCATCATCGTAGAGAAATTCCACACCCGCCATCACCCGATTGCGCAAGTTGATGACACGGTCGTACTGAAGAAAAGCGCGCACTGTCCGCCGCTGGAAGGAATCATCGCTGGCGCCATCCGAACTAAGCGTATAGCCTTCGCCGTAAGCAGTAGCATAGAGTTGCACGTTCCACCGCCCAATCGGGCTAAGCCATTCGAGTCCTGTTGTTGCCGAGCGGTCGAGTGCTGCTAACGTGCCGTGTACTGTTGTAATCTGCCCTGCCTGTGCCTGCAGAAGTGCTCCGCTGGTAGTACTGGAAAAGATCCGTCCCGCCAGTGTTACGCGTAGCCGTGGGTGTAGTGCCCAGCGCAGGCGTCCGCTCAGTGTCCAATCATCGACTGCAGGAAAGGCAAAGCTCTCTGTATCGGCAACCACGTCGAACGCATTTGTCCGCCGCAGCGTACCAAAGAGCGTCGCATCAATGGATTCGGAGCCATACTGCTGTTCCACCTGTGTTTCGGCGGCACCGTGGTAGGTGTAGCGTGCTAGTGCTCTCCCGCTCCAGCCCTCATCGGCACGCTTGGTGATGATATTGACAACGCCGGCGAGCGCGTCGCCGCCATAGAGACTCGACAGCGGTCCCCGCACGATCTCAATGCGCTCGACATTGCCGACCGACAAGCGGCTCAAATCAATTGCACCCGCGACGCGCCCGGTCAGCGGCTGACCATCGAGCAGGACGAGCGTGTAGTCGGGACCAAGCCCCATCATCTGCACACCACTGCGAATACTGCCCGGTGCAATCAGCACTCCCGCTTGCTCGCGAAGAAGCTCGCCGACTGTCGAGATTGCTGTCCCGCGTACCTGCTCACCACCAACAAGCTCCACACGCACCGGCGCTCGATCGATCGGCGTTTCTGCGCGTGTTCCCGTCACGACGATTGCTTTGCTCTGGTAGGAAAGCGTGTCGCCAGTGCCCGTCTTCTCTGACTGTCCGCGCGCGATGAGCATCGTCGTACACCACAGCAGGACAATCAGGACAGTGCGAACAATCATTCGATGGAAAGAACGGTGACACTCTGTGCCACAAAATTACACAGCGGCTCCAAAATTTGTAAAAACAACGACCAGCTTCAATATCGAAAGTGCTTGATTGGTTCCCCTTTTTCGCCAATCTCGGTCATGGCTTCGATGCCGATTTGCAGATGTAGATCGGCGTAGCGCTCAGTAACGTGGCGATCGGAGTCAGCGGTCTTGACTCCTTCGGGCATCAGCGGAATGTCCGAGACCAGCAGGAGCGCACCCCGCGAAATTTCGTTGGCGTGACCGACGATGAAAATAGTTGCGGTTTCCATGTCAATGCCAATGACCGAAAGCTGGCGGAGACGTTCGCGGAAGTGATCGTCCCATTCCCAGACGCGGCGGTTGGTCGTATAGACAACACCGGTGCGGTAATCATGCCCGTGAGCAATGATTTTGTCGGAAACGAATTTGTGCAACTTGAACGAGGGCAGTGCCGGAACTTCGGGCGGAAGGTAATCGTTGCTGGTCCCTTCGCCACGAATAGCAGCAATCGGCAAAATGAAGTGCCCAATTTCGGTGGATGTTTTCAATCCGCCACACTTGCCCAAGAACAACACTCCCCGTGGTGCGCGAGCCACCAACAGATCCATGATCGTCGCAGCGTTAGCCGACCCCATGCCGAAATTGATAATGGTCAAGCCAGCTGAATTTGTTGCCGTTTGCATGGGCTTGCCTTCGCCTCGAATGTCGCACCGAAATCGCTCTGCGAAGCGGACAAGGTAATCGTAAAAATTTGTCAGCAAAATGTAATCACCGAAGCCATCAATCGGCGTGCCCGTATATCGGGGCAGCCAGTTGCGCGCAATCTCGAGTTTCGTTTTCATCGGCATTGGCTCTTGCTGAAAGGAAGCGGTGACTGCAATGAGTGCGCGAAATTAGACGCCGCAAAAAAATTCCTTGCAAAGTCGGTGCGAAAAGTGTTATTATCGCCGTCACGGATGCGCTGCTTGTTAGCAGTGGTGTCCGAATAAGTACCACTTCCCGACCGAACAGCTATGGCAACACGGAAAGCATCAACAGCGAAAAAGCGCAGCGCAACGACTGCCACTCGCTCGGCTCGTGCGACGCGCACCACGACGGCAGCATCCAAAGCTACCCGGCGATCAAAACCAGCAGCAACCTCGAAAAAAGCCAGCACTGCTACGCGGTCGGCAAAGCAGCGTGCCAGTGCTCGCCCTTCCCCAGCCAAGAAAGCTGCCGCAAAAAAGACTGCCCGCGGAGCCAGTCAACGCACGACCGCCTCAAGACGCCCTACCCTGACAGCAAATACAGTCGCGAAAAAATCTGCCGCTAAAAAGAGCGTTGCCCCTAAAAAAAGCACCTCCAAAAAGCAAACCTCGACAACCAACAAAAAAGTAACAGCCAAAACCTCCCGTTCTCAAAAAACCGTGACAACGAAGAAAACAACCTCATCGAAATCTGCAGCGCCCGCTGCAACGAAAAAAACCTCGCGTCGTGCTGCCGCCCAAGTCACACAAGCCCCTGCGGTAGAGCAGCAGACCAAGCCTGTATCGAAACCAGCCGTTCGCTACTCAGACGAGGAGCTGGAAGAGTTCCGTCAGATTATCGAGGCTGAGCGAGCAAAAACGCTCGATGAACTCCGCATGCTCCGCGAACGACTCGAGGACCTCAACACCTACGAGACCTCCGAGGAAACGGGCATCTACTCGATGCATATGGCTGAGCAAGGCTCCGAAGCATACGAGCGCGAAAAAACCTACGCGCAAATCCAGCGCATGACCGACTACCTCCGTAAGCTCGATGAAGCTCTCAAACGCATCGAGGATAAAACCTATGGTATCTGCCGTATGTGCGGCATTTTGATCGCAAAAGAACGCCTGCGTGCGGTGCCCATCACGACGCTGTCGGCTTCCTGGAAGCTTCGCGGAAAATGTCCCGAGGACGGCATTGACCGCGTCGGTCCCGACGTCGGCAACGAATAAAAAAATCTGCTACTCATCCAAGCTGCCGATCCTCCATGATCGGGAATGCTCCTGAGTAGCAGACCGGGTGCGCAACAAGCCGCTCGCAATCCATTGCGCGTGTGGATCGGCGCCCCCTATCGGG
>JBBIUD010000081.1:0-6797 GCA_037440485.1 Chlorobiota bacterium | reverse complement strand
ATGGCGATGTCATCGTTGTGCCGCCATCGCCGAACGTGGTGTACGTCTATGGGCAGGTCAACAAAGCCGGCTTTGTTGAGTATCAGCCAGGCAAAGATGCCGAGTACTACATCGCGCGGGCGGGAGGACGCACCGAACTTGCCGATCAGGGACGCGAACGGGTGATCAAAGGCAAAACAGGTGTGTGGACACCACTGGATGCAACGCAGATCGAACCGGGCGATCGCATTTACGTGCCGCATCCACCCGATGAACCAATCGGCGCACGGATCCAGCGCCTGAGCGCCTACATCGGGATAGCGGGCGGGCTGGCGGGACTTGTATTTTCGGTTCTGTCGCTGATCAACTTCTTACGCACCAACTGATGCCAGCAGCGGAGCAGTACCAGCATCCTACCACGACGCTGAGCAAACCCATGCTTGGCAGGTTCGAGCTGCCTCGCGAGCGTTCGTTCTGGCACCGACTGGCAAAAGCCAGTCCCGCGTTGTTTCAGCTCAGCGCCGACGTTGCTGCCGTCGTCTCGACGATGGTGGTGTTCTACCTGCTGCGACTGCGAGAGAGCACGTTCCACCCGGCAGTACGAACACCGGAATTTTTCTGGAGTGTCCTTGCTGCTGCTGTGGTGTACTGGATCGGGTTATTCTGGCTTGCTGGATTATACCGCAATTGGCTGGTGCGATCTCCCTTCGATGAAGCATTTGCTGTGTTGAAAGCTATCAGCGTCGGTGGTGCAATTCCAATCGTGGCAATGCTTCTCGACAGCGGCTGGTTCAGCTCGAAGCTTGTTGCGTACACGCTGCTGGTCGGGGTTACGGTCATCGCATTTCGGTATGGAGTGCGGCGGATTCAGTTGCGTTTTCGGGCTGAGGGGATCATTACATTCCCAACGCTGCTGGTTGGGGATGCCGAAGGCGTTGCAGAATTCCTCGCTCAGTTCGATCGCCACGCACGCTATGGGTATGTGCTGATCGGGGCAGTGTGTGAGTGCCGGGACGTTGGCACCGATGATGTGCCGGTCATTGGGACGCCGGCGGAGTTTTCGGCGATACTGGAACGGCTGGAACCAGCGGTCTGCATCCTGGCATTTCACCATGCTGATCACGACCGCATCGTGGAGCTGGTCAATGCTGCAGCAGAGCGGAATGCGCAGGTTATGATTGTGCCTGATCTGTACCATGCTGTGATGGGAACGGTGCGGGCGCTGACACTGCATGGTGTGCCGCTCATCGAAGTGTCGCCGCATTTGCTCAAGCCCTGGCAAGCACTTGTCAAGCGAGCCATGGACATTACCGTCAGTGCAGTCGTTTTGGTAGTAGGTTTACCGCTGTGGCTGCTCATTGCGCTGGCAATCAAACTGGATTCTCCCGGTCCAGTGCTCTACACCCAATATCGGGTTGGGCGAGGAAATCGTCCGTTCAAGCTGTACAAGTTTCGCTCGATGACTCACGGGCGGTGGGATGGCACGTGGACACAGCTCAATGATCCACGTGTGACGCGTGTGGGCGGGATCATTCGTCGCCTGTACCTGGATGAGATACCGCAATTTTGGAATGTCCTCAAGGGAGATATGAGCTTGGTCGGACCGAGACCAGAACAGGTGAGTTTTGTTGAGCGATTTTCCCAGGAGATTCCCTACTACGCTCGACGTCACATTGTGAGACCGGGGATGACTGGATGGTGGCAGGTTCGGCGCCAACGGAGCATTCATGCCGATATGCTCCACGAGATACGTTCGCGATTGCAGGACGACTTTTACTACATCGAGAACATTTCCTTGCGGCTGGACATTGAAATCATCATTCGCACGGTAGTCGTGATTGTTCGCGGTCAGGGCATAGCCTAACATCGGTTTGATACAAATGCAGCGATCCATTGTTGTCATCCCGACCTACAACGAGCGCTCGAACATCGAGCGACTGATAGCTGCCATCCATCGGGCTATGCCAGCGATGGATATTCTGATTGTGGATGACAACTCCCCCGATGGCACTGCCGAGTGTGTGCGCGCGTTGATGGTGCAAGACCAACAGATTGCGTTGCTGGAGCGACCCGCCAAGTTGGGACTGGGGACAGCCTACTGCGAGGGATTTGCGTGGGCGCTCGAGCGCGGCTATTCGGTGATCTGTCAGATGGATGCTGATTTTTCGCACAACCCGGATGACCTGCCGCGCCTGGTGGCTGCGCTTGACCATGCCGACGTTGCCATTGGCTCGCGCTATGTCAGTGGCGTCAATGTTGTCAACTGGCCCATGAGTCGCTTGCTGTTGAGCTATGCCGCCAATCTCTATACCCGCCTGATAACGGGCATGCCGGTACGCGATGCAACCGGCGGCTTCAAAGCATTTCGGGCTGACCTTTTGCGCCGCATTGATCTAGGCGCGATCCACTCCAATGGCTACGCATTCCAGATCGAGATGAATTTCCGCGCCTGGCGAATGGGTGCGCGCATCGAGGAAATCAGCATCATCTTTGTTGACCGCACCGATGGTGTCTCCAAAATGAGTCGTTCGATCATCTACGAGGCAGCCTGGATTGTTTGGAAGCTCAAACTGCTAGCGTTACGACGGAAGCTCTAAGGGATGAATGCTGCTGTTGATGTCACGATCGTCATCGTAAGCTATAACGTGCGGCAGTATCTACGGCAGTGCTTGGAGTCCATCGAGCGCTGCCGGCAGATGCATTCCTTGCAGGTCATCGTCGTGGACAATGCCTCGCAGGATGCGACCGTTTCGAGCTTAGCGCCGTTATTTCCGTGGGTCGAGTTTATCGCGCTCGATGAGAATATCGGCTTCGGTCGCGCCAACAACATTGGTATCGAGCGTGCGCGTGGACGCTACACGCTCATTTTGAATCCCGATACCATTCTGGCTGAGGATACAATTGCGGCAATGATAGCGTACATGGATGCACATCCGGAGGTTGGGATATGCGGCTGCAAACTGCTCAACGCCGATGGTACGTTCCAGGCGCAGTGCCGGCGAGGATTTCCAACGCCCTGGGCAGCGTTTACGAAGCTGTTCGGGCTACAAGCGCTGTTCCCGCGATCGCGCCTGTTTGCGCAGTACAATCAATCCTTCCGCAGCCCCGACGAAACCTATTACGTGGATGCTGTCCTAGGAGCGTTCATGTTCTGCCGAACCGAACAGCTCCGCGCTATCGGAGGATTCGATCCTGACTACTTCATGTATGCCGAGGATTTGGACCTTTGCTATCGCATGCTCAAGGCGGGGTATCGCACTGCGTATGTCCCGACCACGCGCATTGTGCACTTCAAGGGCGAAAGCACACGACGCAGCCGCATCAACGATGTGCGAGTGTTCTACGATGCTATGGTGCAGTTTGTGCGGAAGCACTACAGCTCCAGTCGCTGGGTGCTTTCAATACTGCACGCCGCGATCCGGCTTAGGGAGATGGTGGCGCATCTGGCGCAGTATCGGCGCGGTATCCTGCTTATGGTCGCCGATGTTCTGATCGCCAACGCAATGCTGCTTGTGGCAACAACAATCCGTTTCGGCAGTCCGTTTGGCTTTCAACCGTATGCGTACCCGACGGTGTTCATTGTGCTGAGCATCGTGGTGATGGTCAGCATGATCGCCGTTGGGGAGTACTTTGAGTACACCTACCGTGTCCGCAATGCTGTGATGGGGTATCTGGCGACGTTCTTTGTGCTCTCGTCGCTGACCTACTACTGGAAGGAGTACGCCTTTAGTCGAGGTGTGGTGCTGATGACCGTTGGGCTTTCGATGGCAGGCTCCAGCGTGCTTCGCTTTTTGCTGCGGTATCGGGAACGAGGCTACACCGTGAGGGTGCAGCGCCGCGCTGTTGTTGTGGGAATGACCGACGCATCCAGACAGATTATCGAGACGATTTCGTCACAGGTGGCGCCCGTTTCGATTGTGGGCGTCGTTGCTGTTGAACCGACGACCGCCGAATCGTTTTCTGGCTATCCGATCATTGGTTATTGGGATTACGTGCCGCGCTTAGTGGTCGAGCAGAGCATCTCGGAAGTGATCGTAACCGACCGCAGCATTCCGCGGAGTGAAGTTATTGCAACGCTGTCGGAGCTTGCCCAGCGGCGCGTGCGCTTTTTCTTTGCCTACGACGATGTGGAGTTGCATGCACAGCGCATCATTGCCGACATTGGAGCGCGGCGCCTTGTGCTTCCGCCGTTGCTGCGTTTGCGCTACCGACTGCTCAAACGCCTCAGCGATATTGTGGTTGCTGCGGTGGCGCTGGTGCTCGGATGGCTGGTCGTAATTTTGCGGCGACGGCCGCTTGCTGCATGGTTTCGGCAATGGTGGGCTGTGCTGCGCGGTGAAAAGTCGGTTGTGGGTTTGTATCCGAGTGCAACGTCGCATTATGTCGGCATTCGGGAGGGTCTTGTGAGTTTGGCATCCCTGGTGCCGGTTGCGGTACGAAGCGATGCGCTCATTGCGCGACTCAATGAGTATTACGTGACCGAGTATAGCCCGTCGCTCGATGTGGAAATTCTTCTCCGCAGTCTCCAACAACGGAACACACTGGCATGAGCTACACACTGGATTTTGAAAAGCCAATCGTCGAGCTGGAAAAAAAAGTTGCCGAGATGCGTTCGCTTGCCGGTACACTCGATCTCGATGAGCAAATTGCCGACTTGGAGCGTCGCATCGAAGAATTACGTGCGGAAATTTACTCGAAGCTGACGCGGTGGCAACGCGTGCAGATAGCGCGGCATCCACAGCGCCCATATACGCTCGATTACCTGTCGCACTCGTTCGATGAATTTGTCGAACTCCACGGCGATCGGTGCTACCGGGATGATCCCGCGATCGTTGGAGGATTGGCGCGGATCGGGCAGTACAAAGTTGTGGCGATCGGTCATCAGAAAGGGCGCGATACCAAAACGAATCTCTACCGCAATTTTGGGATGCCCAACCCGGAAGGTTACCGGAAGGCACGACGTTTGTTTGAATTGGCAGAGCGATTCGGTCGTCCTGTTATCACGATGCTCGACACTCCCGGTGCATTCCCCGGTATCGAGGCGGAAGAGCGGGGGCAAGCCGAAGCAATCGCACGCAACCTGTTTGTGATGGCTCGTCTGCGCGTGCCCATCATCGTCGTCATCATCGGTGAAGGTGCTTCCGGTGGCGCGCTGGGTATCGGCGTCGGTGACCGTATCCTGATGCTGGAGAATGCATGGTATTCGGTCATTGCGCCGGAGTCGTGTTCGTCCATTCTGTGGCGGAGCTGGGACTACA
Organism: Chlorobiota bacterium; assembly: GCA_037440485.1. Lineage (GTDB taxonomy): Bacteria > Bacteroidota > Ignavibacteria > Kapaibacteriales > NICIL-2 > NICIL-2. Next base: position 1,560 of record JBBIUD010000081.1, on the reverse strand, counting down.
AAGAGCAAGCCGCCGAAGCGCTGCAACTATGCGCTCACGACTTAGCGCGGCATGGCATCATTGACCGCGTCATTCCGGAGCCAGTCGGCGGTGCACACCGTGATCCGGATGCAATGTTCGCTACCATGCGCCAGGTGCTGCTGGAAGAGCTCGCGCAACTCTGCACAGTTGATACTGCCGAACTGGTGCGCAACCGGCACGAAAAATTTGCCCGCATGGGTGTTTGGGAAGAGCTACCGTTGCAACAATAATCACCTGGCACAATCGTTGTTGCCCACTGAAAAAGAATCGGCGAACAGATGCTCTGTGCCTGCGCTCTACGAGAACGAGCGTAACAAATGCCACATCGAGCAGCGATACAGGGGAACGACACTGCCACTGTCATCGTGGCTCTGTGTGGGAACAATCGTGCCTTGCAGTTCTGTTCGCATCTGCACCGTGCCAAACCGTTAGGGTGTGCCTCCGACGGATGCACGAGAAATCATAGAGACACCACCACGCTTGTCGCACAACTATAGTGTTTGGAGGAACGATGGATAATCTGCACGACTACAGCGACGCGGAGATGCCAGAAAACGGACACCACAATACGGAAGACCAGCCGTCGTACCGTCCGCCGCGCCGTCGCATTGTTCGTTCTGTTGTTAGTGTCAAGCCGTACGAGTCATCGCCCTCAGCTGATGACCAGCGACGATTCTTCCCACCGGAGCCGTCGGAACCATGGCGGAAATCGCCGTGGGATTATCGCCAGCCTCCGGCAAGTGGTCGAGGGCGCGACTACTATCCGTCGCGTCGTCCGCGGGGCGATCGTCCGTACCGTCGTGAACGAGGGTTTGACCGTCAGCGCTCGGGTCGTCCGCGCTTCCGCCGTCGTCTGCCATACATCGAGCCAGTCGATCGCAATCGGCTTACTCCGCGCCCGACGACGGTGGTGCGCGCACTGGTCCGGTTGCTATACTGCTCTCGCAAGTTGGCAAAGCGCGCCATCAAAGAACACGTGGTCACTGTCAACGACCGCATTGTGCGCGAGCCGGTCTATACCGTTCGCCTACTCCACGATGCGGTGCGTGTTGATGGGTTGTTGCTACACCATACACCGCGCAACATCTACATCGTGCTCAACAAACCGCGGCACTATGCTGGCAGCCGCGAACCCAACAGCCGCCATGTATTCAACTTCTTGATGAAAAAACGTGGCTGGTATATCCCCGTCGGACCACTGGCAAAAAGCGTCGGAGGATTGGTGATTGTCACCAACGATCCTGAGCAGCGCGTCACCGGCAAGAGCTTGTTCGATTTGATGGAAAAAGAGTATCACGTCAAGGTTCATAAAGCACCGACCAAGCGTACTCTCAACACCATCGCCGCGCAACTTCAGGCACTCGATCCGTCCAATGATAGCGCCGTGCGTGTCGAACTGATCCGCAAAACAAAGCGATACGCATGGTTGTCCATCGTGGTTGTCAACCCTAGTCCGCGCGATATTTACCGCGTGCTCAAGGATGCCGAACTTGAGGTCATCGGCATGGAGCGCTATCGGATTGGCACAATTACGATCGA
>JBBIUD010000080.1:0-6885 GCA_037440485.1 Chlorobiota bacterium | reverse complement strand
ACGCTCGCCACTCGATGGTGATGGCAACTGCTGCCAAAGTTCCTCGATGCGCTGGCGCAACGCGCCGTTGGGGAAAAGCTGGCGGTAAAGCACGCACGTCGAGAGCGCTTCGTCGTAGCGGCGCAGTTCGAGCAACACCTCAACCTTGCCGACGAAAGCCGGCTCGATGTAGTCGCTGTCGGCGTAGTCCTCGATGACGGCGTCGTAGTAAATCAGTGCCGACTGGGGAGAGCTTAGGACGCGGTACTGCTCGGCTATCGAGAATTCACGCTGGGCAAGCTGGTTGCGCAATCGCCGTATCTCGAGCTTTGCCTGCTGCGCCAGTGAATCCTGCGGGTATTCGCGAATGAATTCTTCAAGTGCAACGATCGCTTTGCGGGTGTAGTCCTGGTCGCGGTCAAACGGTGGCGCAAGCTGGACGTAACACAGCGCGGCGTTGTAGAGCGCTTGTTTGGCGCGTGGGTGCGTCGGGTACTGCCTCCGCATCATGGAGTAGTTGAACGAAGCGACCACGTACTCATGACGGCGAAAGCTGATTTCGGCAAGGTAGAACTGTGCATCCGGGGCATACTCGCTGGCAGGATACTGCAAGCGGATAATGTCGAAGAGCCGCTGCGCTTCGAACAAATCGCCATCGTTGAAGGCAGCAACGGCATGCTCGAAAATCTCGCGTGGTGGTTTACCGGTTGCATCGAATGTCGAACCGCACCCAACCAGGAGCGCTGCAAGCGCTAAGACCCACAGGTGGTGGTGTTTCATAGGCTGCAAAGTTACGCCGATTCATCCCAGGAATCGCCAATCGAGGTATGGACAACCACCGGTACATCATCCAGCGGCAGGGCACGTTCCATCTCTGCGGTGACAATCTCGGTAAGGGCCATTTCTTCGTCGGGATGCACCTCGAAAACCAGTTCATCGTGCACTTGCAGGATCATCATCGAGCGGAGGTGCAATTGTTCGATGCGGTCGGCAATGGCAATCATGGCGCGTTTGATCATATCGGCGGCAGTACCCTGGATGGGCATGTTGATCGCAGCGCGCTCGGCAGCAGCGCGGACGGTCGCATTCTTGCTGGTGATGTCGCGGAAATACCGTCGCCTGCCCAGGAGCGTCTCGACGTAGCCATGGGCGCGAGCAAACGCGATGGTACGCTCGATGTACTCGGCGATCTTGGGGTAGCGCGCAAAGTAGTTTTCGATGATGCGCTTTGCTTCGCTGCGCGGGATACCAAGCCGCTGGGCTAAGCCAAACTCTCCCAGCCCGTACATGATGCCAAAGTTGACCGTCTTTGCCACGCGCCGCATAGCTGCATCCACGCTTGATTCGGGAACGCCGAACAGGACTGCTGCCGTGGCAGCGTGAATGTCCTTGCCATTGCGGAATGCATCTCGGAGTGTTTCGTCGCCGCTAATGTGCGCCATAATCCGTAGCTCGATTTGCGAGTAGTCGGCGGAAAAGATTTTCCACCCGGGCTGCTGGGCGATAAATGCACGGCGAATCGAACGCCCCAGCTCGGTACGGATGGGGATGTTCTGCAGATTCGGGTCAGCGCTCGAAAGGCGCCCGGTGCTGGTCATCGTCTGCGAAAAGGTGGTGTGAATCCGTCCGGTCCGCGGGTTGATCATGCGCGGCAATGCCTCGACGTAGGTCGAACGGAGCTTTTGCAACTGGCGATAATCGAGCACAGCCTGGGCAATCGGGTAGGTGGCAGCAAGCTCACCGAGAACCGATGCATCAGTCGAGTACCCAGCTTTGGTGCGCTTGAGCGTGGGCAGTTGCATTTTTTCGAAAAGGATATGCCCCAGTTGCTTGGGGGAATCAATGTTGAATTCTGTGCCGGCTTCGGTATAGATGCGTGCGCGCAGGTGCTCAATTTCTCTGACAAGCTGCTCGGCTAATGCGTGCAGTTGACCAGTATCAATGGCAACGCCGTTGAATTCCATCTGGCGCAGGACTCTGACCAACGGGAATTCAATCTGCCGGGCAATCCTGTCGAGCGCCGGCACGTCGGCTAATGCTGCACCGAGCCGAACGCAGAGTTGAAAGGTGACATCGGCATCCTCGCAAGCATAGCGGCTGGCATCTTCGATCGCTACGTCCCGCATGCTGCGCTGACCTTTACCGCGTTCGCCGATGAGCTGGCTGATGGCGATCGGTTTATACCCGAGCCACCGCTCGGCTAATGCATCCATACCGTGCTGGGCATCTGGATCGAGGACGTAGCTGGCAAGCATCGCATCGAAGCCAATCGGCTGAACGTCCACACCGTACCGCCGGAGAATCAGCGTATCGAACTTGAGATTTTGTCCCCACTTTGGCAAGCTTTTTCGCTCCAGCACCGGTTTGAGCTTTGCCAGAACGTCGCCGATGGGCAAACCGCACGAGCGCTGTGCCTGTTCAAACAGTGATGCTGCATCGGTGCAATCGTCGTCGGCAGTGGGGATGTACCAGGCGCGGTGACCGTTGTCCTGCTCTCGTCCAAACGAGAGTGCAATCCCAACGATGTTACAGTTCATTGCATCGAGCGATGTTGTCTCCAAATCCAGCACCAAGACCGAAGCTTCGCGTTCGATGGTGGCTACAAGCTCGGCAAGCTGCTGCAAATCGGTGATCGTGGTGTACGAGTGCTCGATGGTGTCGAGCGAGTCAACAGGTGCAGCAGCAGGCTCAGTGGTCACACCGAGGATCGCTGTCCATCGGGCTTTGAGTTGATTGAAGCCCAGCTCATCGAAGAGGGCAAAGAGTGCGTCGGTGTTCGGTGGGCGACGCTTACACTCGGCGATACTGATCGGTAGCTCCAGGTCGCGGTGAATTGTTGCTAACTGGCGCGAAAGAAATGCTTGCTCGCGATCGCGTTCGAGATTGCTGCGCAGTGCGGGTTGCGTGATTTGGTCAAGGTGTGCATAAAGGTTTTCGAGCGTGCCGTACTGGCTGATGAGTTTGATGGCGGTTTTCTCGCCAATGCCACGGACGCCTGGTATGTTGTCGCTTGCGTCGCCCATGAGCGCCAGCACTTCGACAACCTGCGATGGCTCCACGCCGAATCGCTGGCGGCACTGAGCAACGCCGTGGACCAGATAATCACCACCACCGCCGTTGGGTTTGAGCAGTTCGATGCGGTCACTGACGAGCTGGTAGAAGTCTTTATCGCTGGTGACGCACCGGACGTGGTAGCCTTCGTTGGCAGCGCGGGTAGCAAGAGTACCGATGATGTCGTCGGCTTCGTAGCCTGGCAGCTCAATACGAGCAATGCCGAGCGCATCGGTGAGCGCTTTGATGTGATCGAGTTGCGGAATCAAATCTTCGGGGAAAGGCTGGCGATGTGCTTTGTAATCTGCAAATGAATCGTGGCGATGGGTTGGTTCCTTGGTGTCGAACGCACAGGCGATGTAGTCGGGGTTGTAGTGTTCCAACAGTGACGTCAGCATGTTGGCATAACCGAAGGTCGCGCCCGTCGGAATGCCGCTGGGAGATTGAAGCGGACGGCGGTTGCGTGCCATTGCGTAGTAGGCGCGGAAGACGAGCGACATTGCATCGAGCAAGTAGAGCATTCCGGTCATTGTTTCGGTTTGTGATGATGCAGAATGTGTGCTATTCGATTGAGCCGATCATCTCGGCAATGGTCGCATAGCCTAAGTGCCGAGCGACCTGGTGTGCCGAGCTTGCCAGCACTCGCCATTTTCGGTGTCCAGTCTGGCGCAGCAGGAGTGCTCCGTTGGTCAGCGCGACAAGCGTTGCCTGCAGTGTACCGTCTGCCGAATGCGTCGCTGCAACTTGTGCGTGTTCCCACCCGTGGCGCAGGCGGTTCTGCGTAACATCCAACACCACAGCCAGCGAGTATGCCAGGCACAGCAAGTCGGGCACCTGCAGCGACTCAGCCATGCTGATGAGCGTGGGGAGTTGTTGTTGCGCCTGCTGGGTCTGACCGCGGTCGAGCGCAATGCGAGTGCGCACCAGCTCTGCCAACAGTCGCTCTGATGGTAACGCGTTCTCCAACGAAAGCTGCGAGGCTCGCTCGAAGGCGGTTCCAATATCACCCCGTGACCACAGTTCGACGATCCCGTCGAGTGCGTCGAGTATGCTCGATTGTTCGACAGCACTGGCGACCGCGTCGTCGGAGATGCGTCCTTCCTGCTGGGCGTATTGCGCAAGCAGTGTATGTCCGTGTCGTTTAGCGCTGTGGTACAGATGCTCGAAGGCAGCCTCGGCAGCGGTGCGATTACCGGATTCAAGGTAGTGTGCCGCAACCAGCGGGGCTAACTGTTCAGCCAGAGCCTCGTCGTGTGCGTTCTGTGCCTGCTGCTCCAAAATGGCAGCGATGCGGCTATGCAGCTCGACCCGCTCTTCATACTCGGGATATTCGGCAAAAAAGCGGTAGTAGGCAGCGTGCGTGAACGCATAGACAGTTGTTTCCACACCGTAGAGCCGTTGCATGCCCATGCTGCGAATGACGCCGGTCCGCTGCTGGAGCGCGCGCAGCAGTCGCACCGTGACAATCGGATCGCGCTGCAACAATTGCGCAACGACAAAGACGCTGCACTGCATCCCTTCGGCGGCGCAGGTTGCCAGCACAAGCTTATCGTCCTCGCTCAGGGCTGACAGTGTTTCTTCGATCAGGACATGCAGCGACGCCGGGCGCCACTGCATCTGCAATGCTTGGTGCTTGAGTGTGCCGTTGGGTTCAAACGGCGGGTGCTGGCGGAAATACTGCAAGTAGGCAACAGCGATGGCGGGCACACCACCGGATTGCTGAAGAAGCCATTCGTCGAATGTTGGGTCCGGATGGTAGCAGTCGAGCATCGAGGCAGCAAGCTGCCGCAGCTCGGTCCGGGAAAGCAAAGCAAGTTGGACGCGGCGAATCTGCTGGTGCTGCGCAAGCCACATTCCCAGTGCTTGATTCTGCGCATCCACGACCGAGGGTTCATAGGCAACCAGTATTGCCAGCGGCACACGGCGATCGCTGGCGGCAAGGTAGTGGAGCACTTCGACCGAGGCAGCGTCAATCCACTGTGCGTCATCGAACAGCAGGACCAGCGGCGTTTCCTCTGCGAGGGCAAGAATGCTGTCTGCCATTTGGCGTGTTTCGGGCGTCTGCATCCGTTCGGCGTCGCGGCGGTACTCGCGCATATCGCGGAGCACTTCCTTGGTCACATCGAAGAGCGATCCAATCAGCGGAATCATACCCAGCACCGACAGCCCGATATTGACAACCAGCCGGCGTTTGGCTTTCTGTTGGGGATTGGTCAACACCTGCTCGATTGCTTTGACGAATGGATACAGCGGCTGATAGATTGGCTTCGACTGCGTCCCCAGCGGTGCCGGGCACTGCACCAGCGCTACCGATGCGCGCTCGCCGAGGGCACGACGACACTGCTGCACAAACGTCGTCTTGCCATAGCCACTTTCGCCAGCAAGGGCAATGATGCTGATTGTGCGCTGCTGGAGCGACTGGGCAATATGCTCGATAACCTCTACGCACCGTTCGGCGGTGCTTGATTGTTCTGGAATCGTCATTGCTTGACGGTACCAATAGTCGGACTCTGCGTCAAGAGTCGAACCTCGACCACCGAAATGACGGCGATGAGCACAAAGACGACCACGGCGATTGCTGCTGCGTATCCCATCCCATCGCTCCGTTCGAAGGCATGACGGTAGAGTTCGTACACAAGGGTCGTCGTTGTTCCCTCCAGCGGACCGCCGCGAGTCATCACGTACACTTCGGCGAAAACCTGGAGCGATTTGATCGTGTTCATCAGCATGACAAACAGCAGGGTTGGTTTCAGCAGCGGGAGCGTGATCGAGCGGAACTGCTGCCAAGCGTTGGCGCCGTAGATAGTCGCCGCATCGTAGAGGTGGCGTGGGATTGTCTGCAAGCCAGCCAGGATGATCACCATGTAGTAACCGGTTGCCATCCAGACATCCATAGCCATGATGGACACAAGTGCGGTCGAAGGTTCCAACAGCCAGCCGCGTTCTGGATAGGGAAGCCCGACTGCCGCCAGTAGTCCGTTCAGAACACCATCGCGTGCGTAGAGGTTTGTAAAAATCAGTGCCACGACGATAAGCGAGGTCACCGTCGGCAAAAAGTACAGTGCGCGCAGCAGGGCACCCAGCCGTTGGTGCGCGATGCGATCGAGCAAAACGGCAAAAAGCAGCGCCAACGCTGTTGTCACTGGCACCGTCCCAGCAGCAAAGATGGTTGTGTTTGTCAATGCTTTCCAGAACATCGGATCGTCCAGCAGGGTGGCATAGTTTGCCAGCCCCACCCAGTGGCGTTCAGCCGTGAGCGTTGAGTAATGGCTCATGCTCAGCCAGAATGCCTCGATGAGCGGATAAAGCCAGAACGCCGCAAACGTCGCCAACCACGGCAGCACGAAGATGAAGCCCGAGCGATACTGCGCCCGTGCGATGTCTGCCGTACGGCGGTTCATCGGAGCCGCCTCCGGTGGTGCTTGCTGTTGTTCGGTAGCGCAGCTCGGATTGTGAACGGTACGGTGATACTGTAGCCATCGCTACTGCCGATAGGGAGCTCCGTGAGCTGGTCGAGCGCTTGCACACTCCAGACGTACGTACCCGGCGACAATCCTTTCGCCTGCCAGCGAAGCTGCGTACCGTTGCACACGCGTTGCTCCAGGAGCGGTTGTTGGATGCGGACAGCCTCGGCAATAGTGAGCGTGTCCGGGAGTCGGTGACAACGAACGATATAGCACGTTCCTGGTCGAGCTGGATAGACCGGCAGCCATGCAAAACCGATCATCGTTCGATGCTGCAGAACGACGGTATCGGTGGGTGTCGGTGCAATCGGCAATGGAAGTCGCCAGGCGAACACCGACAGCGTGCGGCACAGCGGTGCGGCAAAGTGCTCGATTCCCATCGAGTCGGTCA
>JBBIUD010000079.1:0-6906 GCA_037440485.1 Chlorobiota bacterium | reverse complement strand
TTCAAGAGCGAGCGCAGCCGTAGCTCAACATTCGGCATGGCAAGGCTCCATTCGTATTCCGGTGCGCCAAGCAACAGTTCGTCGAGCAAGAATGCTTCGGTGTTTGGTCCAGGAGGTATAGCAAGCAAAAAGGCAGCAACGTCGCGGACAAAGTCGCGTGCGACGGCATTGGATGAAAACGTTTGTGCAAAGCCGCGTACATCGGGTGCAGTGGGGAAGTTCTGGTAGTTATCGTTCCGCTTGCCGTCGGCAAAGTATTCGGCTATGCGTTCGCGCAGTGGATAAGTGTTGGTGTTCAACCAGAGGTGATGACCTTTCCAGCCTTCGACGGTTGGAGGGTTGAGCAATTCGAGCGTGAGCTTTGCCATGCGTTCGATGCCGTAGTCGAGCGGTAGTGCGGTAAACGAAAGCTGGCGACACAGCCCCACAAGAAACTCGATCGGACTTTTGATGAGTGCGCCACGAAACACGGGATCGAAAAAGTGCTCACTGCGCAAAAGAACTTCGAGCATCGGGCGCAGCTCGTAATTGTTGGCTTTGAGAATTTGCGCTAATTGCTCGACGATGTCTGGATTGGGGACGTCGTACACGAACGTTCGGTACACTTTCGTTGCGATAAACCGAGCAGCTTGGTCTTGCTCGAAAATGATTGCGATGATGTCGTCGGCATTGAAGTTACCGCGCCGTCCCAAAAACTCCTTTGTGCCCGGATCCCAGAGCTGTGGGTTGAACACACCACGCATCCCTTGAATGCGCCATCCGGTGAGCGCACGCGCCGCTTCGACAATGTCGTGCTCGGTGTAGTTATTGACGCCAAGGGTAAATAACTCCAGCAGTTCGCGCGCGAAATTTTCGTTGGGATTTCCCTTGATGCTGGCAACGTTGTCCAGGTAGATGAGCATCGCCGGGTCGGCAACCATTGCACGGGCAAGCTCTCGAACGTTTCCCCACGCCATCTGGCGGAAGGTCTGGTTCTGTACGTACATGTACTGCGGATAGTACACCTTCAGGTAATCGGAGCAGTAATGGTTGTGCCAGAAAAAGACGAGTTTTTCAAGGATCGAAAAGCCACTCTCGAGCATACGCTGTAGCCACCACTGCTGTAGCTCAGCATAGCGCTGATAGTACACTTGCTGCCGAACATCCGGTGAGGGGAATGCTTCGGTTTCTGGGTCAATGCGTGCCCACGACGGCGGCGTGGGGGACACATTTCCACCGAAGAGCGCCTGGACAGCTTCGGTGGTAGTCATTTGCTGAGCACGAGCAAGGTCCTGGCGCGATACACCCAGCGTTGCTCGACGAAGCAGGTGGAGTGCATCATCGCGGCTGAGCGGTTCGTTCGGTTTATATGGGTCAAGTCCCGTATTGGTCGCAAGGGGAATGCCCGGCGGGTGGGACACGATGCGCCAGAGGAAATCGCGACGGTTCATAAAGCACCTCGGCGTAGAGGAAATACTGAACACAGGCGTTTACGCAAAAATATCGGAAAACTTCGTGAAAAATCCAGCGGTTCGAAGAAAGTCATATTTGCAATTGTTACACATAGTGACTTTCGAACGTTGCCAACCTTTGGTGAGAACTTTTGCGCTTGGATTACGTCGTTGCAGTTTCCAGCGGCGCTCCCCGACCGCATCGAACTGCTCAATCCCTATCGCGAAAGTGCGGTACAGACTGTTGTTCGCCGCTTCGCACAACGTTTTTACAACGACAACACTGCACGCATCGGAATCTTTGGGATCAATCCAGGTCGCTTCGGTGCTGGCATAACTGGACTTGTATTCACCGATCCAGTCGTATTGCGGAATGTGTGTGGCATCGCAAATGACTTCGGAGATCGCCGAGAGTTGTCGGCGACGTTTGTTTATCAAACCATTGATGCTTTCGGTGGAGTCGAAGCTTTTTATCGCTGGTTTTACCTTTCGGCACTCTGCCCGTTGGGATTTACGCGCAATGGTATCAATCTCAACTTCTACGATGATCGGCTGTTGATGGAACGAACGGTTCCGTTTATTGTCGAATCGCTCCGAGCACAGCTATCGTTCCCGCTGCGTCGAGAGGTTGCGATCGTCGTCGGAAGTGGTGTACTCCATCGCATCGCCGAACGCATCAATAGCCAGCATCGCTTCTTTGATCGGCTGCTTGTTCTCGATCATCCGCGCTACATCATGCAGTATCGCCGGCGCTTCCTTGCCGATTATATCGAGCGCTATGTTTGCACCTATAGCCAAGCACTGACTTTCTGCAATCTTGCGTAGCATGGCAACACAATTCGGACGTCACCTTCGATCACAGTGGCTGCTCGATCCAGACGTTATATTCCTCAACAATGGTTCATTTGGAGCAACACCAATTTCCGTGCTCCAGACCCAACACCACTGGCAGGAGCAATTCGAGCGCGAACCAATCGCATTCGTCGGACGGAGCTTGCATCGCGAGTTACGAGCTGCTGCAGCCACAATGGCGGCATTTATGGGTGCTCGCGGCGAGGACGTGGTCTTTGTTGACAACGCAACAACCGGTGTCAATGCGGTGCTCCGTTCACTGCTGCCGCTTCTAAAACCCGGCGATCAACTGCTCACAACCTCGCACGTGTATAATGCAGTGCGGCAAACGATGCGCTACGTGGCGGAGTTGGCAGGTGCCGAGTATGTGGAAGTGCCAATTCCATTCCCGCTTGACAGTGCTGATGAAGTCATCGAACGCGTGCGTGATGCATTAACCGAGCACACACGCTTTGCACTCTTCGACCACATTACGTCCCCAACAGGACTTGTATTTCCAGTTGAGCAGCTTGTTCGACTCTGCAAGGAACGAGGAATCTGGGTTATGATAGACGGTGCGCACGCTCCAGGGATGATCCCGCTGCACCTTGAGCAACTCAATGCAGACTGGTACACAGGCAATTTCCACAAGTGGCTTTTTGCTCCCAAAGGCTGTTCGTTTCTCTGGACGGCACCGCAGTGGCAACCGCAGACTCATCCAACAGTGATCTCGCATGGCTATGGGAGGGGGTATCTGGCTGAGTTTGATTTTACGGGCACAAAAGATTGGTCAGCGTACTTGAGTGCACCGGCTGGATTGGAATTTCTGGAAATGCTGGGCGTAGAGCAGGCTCGCCGTTATAATCGCTCGCTTGCACTCTTTGCACAGGAGCTATTGTCGCAGACGCTCGGTATCGCACCACCGGCACCGGCGGAGATGATTGCATTTCTTGCAGCAGTGCCGCTTCCATCCGGCGATGCCTCGGACGAAGAAGCGCAACGGCTGCATGATTGGCTCTTCGATGAGCAACGCATTGAAGTACCAATCTTCCAGCATGGCGGGAAGCTCATACTGCGAACTGCTTCCCAGGTCTATAATGAAGTTGATGAATACCGTTACCTTGCTGATGTTCTTGCACGATGGATCGCCGACGACTAAGCTACAATGAACTGGCGGCAGAACGTGCGGCGACCGAGCTGCGCTATGGACCGAAGCGTCACCCGATCGGAGTGATCCTGTGGAATGTCCGTAGCGCCTACAACGTTGGCTCGATCTACCGAACCTGCGATGCTGCACGAGTCGAGACGTTGTTGCTGACCGGCTATACTCCAGGACCAGATCGCCATCGGTTGCATAAAACATCGCTCGGCGCTGAAAAGACCGTACCCTGGCAGAGATTCACTGATCCTGTGGAAGCTATCGTGCAGCAGCGCAGTGTACACCACCGCATCATTGCGGTTGAACTAGCGACCCATGCACGGTGCTACAGCACGCTTAGCACTGCAGACTTCCCTGCAACATTTGTGTTCGGAAACGAACTTGTCGGGATTAGCGACGAGATTCTGGCTGCATGCGATGACGCTATCATGATTCCAATGTTCGGCACGAAGCACTCGCTCAATGTCGCTGTCAGTGTTGGGATTATTCTCTTTCGTGCTGTTGAGGTGCTGGGAGTTACCGAACCGCTGGTATCCGCTGTGCATGGAACATCTCGATGAGCGCTCGTTCAAACGGGAGCAATTCATCAGCGGGAGAAGGGGATGGTTGCTGCTGGGTCGGTCGCTGCGCACTTTCCTTCTGCGACTGACCGAGTACGATAGCCAGTTCAATCGTGCTGCCCATGTGTTTTTCCAGTGCACGCTGGAGTTGTTCGCGTTTGAGCGCAAGTGCGTCCACGGCGGCTTTATCAGCGCACTCGATAGTAACTCTGTTCCCTTCGACGTAGGGGGGTGAAAGTTCCGAAAGAATTGTGTGAAGAGTGCGCAACGGACGAGGTAAACTCTGGATGAATGCTTCCCAATTCAACGCGGACTGAGGTACAGTCGGCGGTGTCGTCGTGGGTGCATCTGGTGGCGCTACCATTGATGTGCGCAGTGATGTTGTAGTCGGTGCAGGTGTAGGCTCAGATGCATCCGGTGTTGGCTGCTGGAGCTCTGCGGGTGTTGTTATTGAAGGTGTCACCGAAAGGGGCAGCGACTTAGCCGAGCTGGTGAGCTTTTCTAATTCCTCGATGAGGCGACCGATGTCATAAGTTTTGGGGAGGTGAACTAGTTGTGCTAACAGTAATTCGAATCGTACGCGCGGCTGAGCGCTGAAGCGAAGTTGCTGTTCTGCTGTTGAGACAATGGTCATCATTTGCACAAGGTCTTCTTGTGAGAATCTGCCGGCAAGTTGCAGGTATCGCTGGCGCGTTTCATCGGCAGCCTCGATCAAGTCGGTGCTGCCCGTCGCGCAGACGGTGAGCGCATTCCGAAAGTGTTCGAGTAGTCCCAGCATGACTTGTTGAACGTCGAATCCCTGCGAAAGAATCTGCGCTGCAAGTTCGAATGCCTTTGCGATGTTTCGCTCGATGATGGCATCGGTGATTGCAAAGTACACATCGTCACCGAGGACGTGTAGGCTGCGGCGAACGGCTGCACCGGTAATGGTGTCGGTTGAATACGAGCGTACTTGATCAAAAAGCGACTGTGCGTCGCGCATGGAACCATCGGCAAAGCGAGCGATCGTAAAGAGCGCATCGTCATCAATGGAAACGTGTTCAGCATCGGCAATTGTGCGGAGATGAGTTGCGATAGTGCGTGTGTCCATGCGGTGGAAGTCAAAGCGCTGGCAGCGGCTCTGGATCGTTGCCGGAACCTTGTGCGGTTCGGTCGTCGCAAAGATGAACAACAAATGCGCCGGTGGTTCTTCCAGTGTTTTGAGCAGGGCATTGAATGCGCTCGTGGATAGCATGTGCACTTCGTCAATGATGTACACACGATAGGTGCCGTATGTCGGGGGATACTTGGCATTCTCACGGATACGGCGAATGTCGTCAACGCTGTTATTGGATGCACCATCAATTTCGACGACGTCCATCGAGCGACCGATGAGAATGTCGCGGCAGGATTCACATTCGTTGCACGGCTCGATACCTTCGACGGGCGAAGCGCAGTTAATCGCTCGTGCGATGATGCGCGCTGTGGTTGTTTTCCCGACGCCCCGTGGTCCACAAAACAGATACGCGTGGTGTACACGTCCGGTGGCGAGAGCATTGCGGAGTGTTGTGGTGATGTGGTCTTGTCCGATGACGTCTGCAAAACGCTGCGGACGCCATTTGCGTGCAGTGCCGAGATACTCTGCTGTCGCCATAGAGCCTCTGGTAGGTCGTAATTTGCTGCAAATGTAGTACACCGGTAATGATTGCGTGCAACGATTCATTGGTTTGATAGCTGGGTTGTTGTTCCTTGCCGACCTGGTGAGTGCAGCAGCACCGGGTTGGGTGTATGTGCGTGTTCGTCCGACTGCGCTCCCGTTGGTGCAGACGCGAACGTTATGGCTTGGTGCTCACGCAACTATTGAGCGGCGATTGCTGGTGCCAGAACAGACAATTGCATGGCAGCGTCAGCAGAGAAATGCCGCTGTTGCTCAAGGCGACAAACGCACCACTCAAATCGAGCGCGCTGAAGAACCGTTACTGCGGACGCTGGTTGTGCGCTACGACGGTGATCTGCCGCTATCAAAATATTGCCAATACCTCATGGCTGAAAATCCGCATGTCGAGTATGCCGAACCGGTCCGACGCCAGCGCTTGCATGCTACGCCTAATGATCCGCTCTTCGCTGAGCAAGCATATCTTCAGACTATCGAAGCACCAGCAGCCTGGGATATTACCACTGGTGCAGCGTCGGTGCTGATTGGAGTTTCCGACAGCGGCGTTCGTTTTACGCACGAGGATTTGAGCGGTGCGCTCGCTGTCAACACAGGGGAAATAGCGGGCAACAACATTGATGACGATGGCAATGGCTATACCGATGACTACCGCGGCTATAACCTAAGCTGGCGCGACGATCGAACAGCGCCGGATAACGTTTTTCACCCGACCGACGGTCACGGAACAAGTGTTGCCGGGATCATTGCTGCGGTTCAGAATAATGCCAAGGGAATCAGCGGCATTGCTCCTGGGTGCCGGATCGTACCAATCAAAGCGACACCGAACAGCACCGAGGGGTTCATACTGTTTGGTTATGAGTCGCTTATCTATGCAGCAGTTCGAGGTTGCAAGGTAGTCAACTGCAGTTGGGGCAACGAAGATCAGTCGCCCAGCCCAATCGAGGAGAGTATCGTTGCCTATGCTGTCGCTCGTGATGTTGCAATCGTAGCCTCGGCGGGTAATGGCACGGGTGCACAGCCGATGTATCCGGCTGCATATCCGGGCGTGCTCGGTGTGGGAGAAACCGACGTCAACGGCAGTGTTGTTCCGGGCACCGGTATTGGGGCACACTGCAAGATTCTGGCGCCTGGTAGCAACGCACGCACCACCGGGAGTCTTACCGATGCAGACTACACCTACTTTTCGGGCACTTCGTCAGCAGCGCCAATGGTCAGTGGGGTTGTTGCGTTGGTGCGCTCGCATTTTCCGCAGCTTTCAGCGTTACAGGCACT
>JBBIUD010000078.1:0-6931 GCA_037440485.1 Chlorobiota bacterium | reverse complement strand
TGGTTGGTTTCTGCATTGCCGCTGAATTTCTTGCAGCCGTCCGCCCCTACATTCATGGCGTCTATTTGATGCCACCGTTCAAGCGGTATGATGTAGCAATCGAGGTGCTTCGCCGTGTTGGAATTTCGACGGCAACAGCGCAACAGTAGCAGCGTATATTCGCAACGTCCCATGCGGGGCATTGCATGTTTCACCATACTGGGAGTTCCCCGATGATACCCGAAACTGGCGAATCGGTGCCGGTGACAGCATTGCGCATCGGCTTTGGTCGGCGACTGGGGGCATTGTTACTCGATGCTCTGGTCATTGGAATCGTCACCGTCATTGTCTATGCCATCGCTGGATCTTCGTTTGAGCCGTTGATCGAAAAAACAATCTCGGCACAACTGGAAGAACAGAACGTTGCGCTGGCAGACCTCGACTCTGAACAAGCAGAAATGATTGCCGGCTACACAAAAATGGGAATTCTGATGGGGCTCATTGCTACGGTTGTCGCCTTCTTGTATTCGTTCACAGAAATTTTAGCTGCAGCAACACCTGGCAAAATGATGTTGGGCATCAAAATCGCTAACGCAGACGCAACCGCAGCCTCGACATCAACACTAGCAACGCGGTGGTTTGTCAAAACTGGGCTTTCGACGGTGCTCAATGTCCTGGGTACGGTCACTGCAACTTCGATCCTGAGTACACTGGCAACGATAATCGGTTTTGTGATTTTTATCGGTTGCTTTTTTGTGTTTGGTGCCAACCGTCATGCCCTGCACGACATCATAGCGAAAACAGCCGTCTATCGGCGCGAAAACATCCAGGACTCATCCTCAGGTCCGTAGCATGCGTCTTTACTACAGCGACTACCTTCAGCTCGATAAAATTCTTGGGGCACAAACCCTGCGAAGCACACAGGCAGGGACAGCCGCGCACGAAGAGATGCTCTTTATCATCGTGCATCAAGCCTTCGAGCTATGGTTCAAGCAAATCCTCTGGGAATTGCGCGATGTTATCGGGCGGCTCGGTCAGCCATACGTACCGGAAGCCGAGGTCGGTATCGCACTCGATCGCGTTCGACGGATACTGGCAATCCTGTCATTGATCGAGCAGCAATTCGACGTGCTCGAGACAATGACGCCGCAGCAATTCATGGAATTCCGCGACCTACTCTATCCTGCCAGTGGCTTTGAATCACTGCAATTTCGGATGCTGGAATGCTTGTTGGGGGTTGATGATCGCACACGCGTCCAGATTGATGCCAGCGGCTACCGCGCTCGGCTCCGCGAGGAAGACCGCCACGCACTCGAACAGGTAGCGACGGAACCGACGCTCTTTACAGTCGTCGAACGCTGGCTCGAAAAAATGCCGTTTATGGAAACAAGCGATTATCGCTTTCTCGATGCCTATCGCTCGGCAGTCGAGCAAATTTTCCAGCATGATCGTGCCGAACTGGAAACGATCGCAACTCTGCGCCCCGATGAGAAGCAGCGGCAGATCGAGCAAATTGCTCGACTGGAAACGCACTTTGCTGCGCTCTTCGATGCAGAATCCTACCGTGCTCTCCTCGAGCGCGGTGAGAAACGCCTATCGCAACGGGCAACGCTGGCTGCACTGTTCATCACGGTGTACTCGCACTATCCGCTGCTCCAACAACCATACCGGTTGCTGGACGCAATTCTTGAAGTGGACAAACGGGTGAGCATATTCCGCTTTCGCCATGCCCTCATGGTCAGCCGCATGATTGGGCAGCGCACTGGTACTGGCGGGTCCAGCGGTTTCGACTACCTAATGAAGACAGTTCTCCAGCACCGTGTTTTTGCAGATCTTGCTGCGTTGAGCAGTTACATTCTTCCATCATCGCGCGTTCCGCCACTGCCGGATGATATTGCCGAGCGCTTACAGTTTGTCGCGGAAGTTACGCGCAACGGCAGTCACAGCATCGCGAAGACTTGATCGGCAGGGCGGTTTGCTGGTACGCTACGCCGCTTCGGTCGCTGATTGCATGCCATCGTACTCGAGCACGGCAGCCGATTCACCGCGCACGACGCTCGGTGTGATCCGCACGCGCCGGACACCACGCAGCTCTGGCAATTCGTACATGATCGGGAGCATGACTTCCTCCAGGATTGACCGCAAACCACGTGCGCCCGTGCGTCGTTCCTGCGCACGGCGAACGACCTCCAGCAGAGCATCGCGTTCAAATTCCAGCTCGACTCCTTCCATCGCAAAAAGTTTTTGATACTGCTTGACCAGCGCATTCTTCGGTTGCGTCAGTATCTGCAGCATTGCTTCTTCGTCGAGAGGGTGGAGTGCTACAACAACCGGCAAGCGACCAACAAATTCAGGTATGAAGCCGTACTTGAGCAAATCATCCGGCTCAACATGACTAAGAAGTTCATAGCTCTCCTGGACACTGTTGGTACCCGGGTTATGGAAACCGATCGCGGTCGAGCGTAGCCGCCGCGCGATGATTTTTTCCAGCCCATCGAATGCACCGCCGCAAATGAACAAGATGTTGCGGGTGTTCACCTGCAGCAAGGGTTGCTCTGGATGCTTCCGTCCGCCGCGCGGTGGCACGCCAGCGATTGTCCCTTCCAGCAACTTCAGCAATGCTTGCTGGACGCCTTCGCCCGATACATCGCGCGTGATACTTGGTGAGTCGCTCTTGCGTGTGATCTTGTCAATCTCGTCAATGTATATGATCCCCATTTCGGCGCGGGCAACGTTATAGTCAGCATTCTGCAAGAGTGCTGAAATGATGGACTCAACGTCGTCGCCCACATAGCCAGCTTCCGTCAAGGTCGTTGCATCGGCTATCGCAAACGGAACGTCGAGAATTTTTGCCAGCGTACGCGCCAGCAGCGTTTTACCTGTACCCGTCGGACCGATGAGCAAAATGTTGCTTTTATCAACTTCAACATCTTCGAACGTACCGAGCACACTTCCGCCGAGCACTCGTTTGTAGTGGTTGTAAACCGCCACCGCGAGTGCACGTTTTGCTTCTTCCTGCCCGACCACGTAGCTATCGAGCTGTGCTTTGATCTCGGAGGGTTTCGGCAGTGTTAGCGTTTGCAGCGGTGTTGCTTGCTGTCGCTCTCGCTGCCTGCTCTGCAGCATGATCAGCGAGTTGATAACGCAGATATCGCAGATGTTTGCGCTGTTGCCCGTGATCAGAGTTGTCACCTCGTGAGCAGAACGTCCGCAGAACGAACAGGTGTATTCTTTGCTCATGGAACGCAGTCGAGTGTTTAGACCGCTTTGGTGCTTTCGAGTACGTGGTCAACGATGCCATAGCTGAGTGCTTCCTCGGCAGACATGTAGTTATCGCGGTCAGCATCGCGCTTGACATCGTCGTAGGTCTTGCCCGTATGCCGAGCAATGACGTGGTAGAGCATGTCGCGAATGCGAAGCATCTCTTTGGTGAAGATTTCGATATCGGTAGCTTGTCCTTGCGTGCGTCCAAGAGGTTGGTGCATCAAGATTCGCGAGTGCGGGAGCGCATAGCGTTTCCCTTTTGTGCCGGCGCACAGCAGTACTTGCGCCATCGAGGCAGCAACTCCAACGCAGTAGGTGGCAATATCGGGCTTGATGTATTGCATTGTATCGTAAATCGCCATGCCGGCAGTGACGCTGCCTCCCGGTGAGTTGATGTACATGAAAATGTCCTTGCTGGGGTCTTCGCTTGCAAGGAACAGAAGCTGCGCAATTACCAGCGATGCGACGTAGTCATCAATCGGCGTTCCGATGAAGATGATTCGCTCTTTGAGCAAGCGCGAGTAAATGTCGTACGAACGCTCGCCCCGGCTGGTTTGCTCGATGACAATCGGGACAAGCTGACTTCGGGGATCAAAGGAAACAAGCTCCATACACGAGGATGCAGTACGGTAAACAATGCCGGTGCCATTGACGCAGCGCGCTGCGATTTATTAGTTGCCGTTGTTCTCTTCGAGCAATTCATCGTAGGGGCGCTCAACGATGCGTACCCGTGCAAAGAGGAAATCAAAGAGTGCATCGGTGAGCAGGCGATTACGCAGACTCTGGTTTTGCTCGAGCGCCATTTGAAGCTGCGGAACATCAACGCCGTAACGCGAAGCAAGTTCGGCAAGCTGATCGTTGCTGAGCGTGATGTTTTCGCTCCGCAGAATAGTGTCGGCGATCAACTGCCATCGCACAGCCTGCTCTGCTTGCGGGAGAAAGTACTCGACAAGCTGCTGTCGTGGAATCTGCTGCATGCGTTTATCGTCCTTGCTCCGTTCGAGTGCCTCGTCGGCGAACTCTTCCGCCATGGCGCGGATAAGCCCTTCCGGAACATCGAACTGGTGTGCTTCAACCAGTGCATCCACCAATCGCTCGCGGAGGTAATTATTCAACTCGCGTTCCCAATGCTGCTCGAGCGATTGGCGAATTTCGTCCCGTAATTGTTCCTCCGTCGAAATCCGTCCGCCGCTAATCTTAGCAATGAATTCTTCGGTCAACTCCGGAAGAACAACCCGCTGCACCTGTTGAACGGTGACATGATAGACGTGCTGGTGCGGCTGCCCACTCTGCTCATCGCCTGCATGCTCGGTACGATACACGAACGAATCCCCGACACGCAAGTTGATCAGCTCGCTACGGAGCAACGGATCCATGCGCTCATCGTCGAGGAAAAATTCTTGTTCCTTCCCTCCGAGAATGGGAGCATTCGTTTCGGGATCAACCGGAGCGAACTTGAGCTTGACAACGTACATCGAGTCGGTAATTTGTTCGGCAGGCTCAAGTTGCGCCGAGCGCAGTTGAAGGTTGTAAAGCTCTTCGTCCACGTCTATCTCGCTGATCTGGCGAACGGGTTTGATGATCTCGATTTCGTCGTAGGGTCGGAGTGTGATTGTTGGCATCACTTCGAATTCAATCACAAAACGCGCACCGTGCTCGGCGGTGCGATTCATTTCCACCAGCACTGGTGTGCCAATCACATCCAGCTCGTGTTCACGAGCTGCTGTTCGAAAGGCATCGCTGGCAACATCACTTAAAGCATCGCGCTCAATTTGGTCGCCGAAGCGCGACTTGATGATATCCATCGGTACTTTGCCTTTGCGGAAGCCTTCCAGTTGGAGATTGCGTTGAACATCGCTGTAGGCACGTTCAAAATGCGGAGCAAGTTCATCGTAGCTGAGCGTAATCTCGACGCTGCGACGCAATCCCCCGATAGTCGTTACAGTCGTTTGCACAGGAAACCTCGAGCAGTAGTGAAAAAAAAATGCGCTGGTGCGGACGGAGAGACTCGAACTCTCACGGGTTACCCCGCCAGATCCTAAGTCTGGTGCGTCTGCCAATTCCGCCACGTCCGCACAGAGCCCAAGTGCGGCGATGCGAAATTACGGTGCATCAAGGTTAGCGCAGACGGAGAAAGGTTTGCCGAAGCTGAATGTTGTCGCCGTGCACGGTCAGCATAAACACCCCGCTCGGTAGTGCTTCCAGCGGTAGTATCACCTGTTCGGGCGTCGCGATGAACTGCTGCTGCCAGAGGCAGTGCCCATCGAGGGTAAATAGCCGCCACCAGGATCGTTGTCCAGCAATAGCATCGCAGTCAATCGTTGCAGCATCGCCTGTTGCAGGATGCGGTCGCATTAGCAGACTGGTCTGAGTGCTCGACTGCTGCACGCTTGCTAATGCCAGGACGCGTTGGCGTACCTCGGCAGAACTTCGACCGAAAACAATGAAGACATCAGCAGTCCTGCTTGCCATTGGCGCAAGAGTATTTGGATACCGCACGCCAACAACGATAGACTTATCACCCTGTCCGCCCATTTGCAACTGCGTACCTTGGCGAAGCGTTTCCATCTTCCGTTCTGGGATGAAATACCCAATCCGCGCATAGGCTGCATCAAGTCCGGCGCACTGAACTCGGGCGGATGTATCGGCTGTTCGAATCAGCGCCGCCACGACAGGATCGCCGCTCATCCGTTCCATCATTTCCGCGCATACATCGCTCCGATCTATGAGCAGGCTGACCACCGAACTATCTCCGGCCGGCGTCAGATCGAAGTCAAAGAAATAACCAACCGCAACATCATGCAATGGCTCGGTACTGGTATTGATAAGGCTTGTTCGAATGCGAATCGTTGCATGATCAATCACATCGAATTCCTCCCGAAGCGTCACGCCAATGGCAGCGCCCGATGAGGTTGTGGTGTCGCGCAGTATGCGTTCTGCTCGAGTATTGGTAGCACCGATCGAAAGCGGCACAAAATCATTTTCGTACGCAAGGGCATCCCCTTCAATGCCACTGCGCACTTTTTCCGCCGAAAAATCAACCACGAACACACCACCACCATAGAGCAACGACCCCAATGCCGCAGATGTGAGCCCGTATCCTTTGTGTTCCTGTCCAGAGCCTGTATTGCGCCCAATCCATCCGTAATCTCCCACAGAGAGCACAAGGCTATCGCCGCGAATCGTGACCCAATCGGGCGTGGGATAGAACGGCAGCAGCGCTACGTCCTGGTATTGAGCACCGCTACTACCTTGACCGCTTACCTCCAGTCGAAAGAAATGCAGTAACGGTTCGCGACGCTGGATGACGATTGAAAACGGACCGAGGGTAAATTCTTCACCAGCAGTGACGGCGGGTTTGGTCACGACCGCATCGAGTACCTCGACGGCATCGGTTGAGCTGCCCCATGACTGAACAATCTGGAGTGACCATCGGAGCTGGGTTCCGCTTCCCAAGCGATTGACCACGTCAAAAAAGACCTGCAGTGTGTCACCCGCTTCGCTCCGCTCAACGGGCGTGCCATCGAGACGCTGCAGGCGAACTCCAATCGGAACAATCGCAGGTGTCGAAAATGGATCGCGCTCGAGTGCCTGCCGTGCATTGACCATGCCTGGGATGAGCGCAGCAATGTCCGGATTGGCAGAGCGAACGTCGCGCGCCGTCAGGCGAACATGTTCGAGTGCCTGT
>JBBIUD010000077.1:0-6963 GCA_037440485.1 Chlorobiota bacterium | reverse complement strand
GGTGAACTTCTTGCTCGCCCACCGCAAACCCACCTGCCCAATCTCGGTCGCCAGTCCTAAGAGCGTAACAACTCCCAGCAGCGGCAGTATCAGGAGCGCAATGGAGCGGCTTAGCTGCTCTGCCAGCACAGGAAGCGTTGCATCGGTGATTGTCACCTCTGCCGCACGAGCAAACACCGAGCGAAATAATTCCGCCAACTGCGTTCCCAGGTGCGCTCCGTAGGTGTAGAGAAACCAGCCCCCGACCAGAAGCAGTGCAGCGCTGGTCAGCTCCATGCTCTTGGCGACCTGACCACGCTCGCGTGCGTCGCTGAGCCGTTTCGGCGTCGCTTCTTCGGTTCGTTCCTGACCGTCGGGCGTTTCGGGCATAGCTTTATCGTGATCGAAGTGCAACAAGGAGCGTGCTCAGGTGCTGGTCGAACCAGCCGAGCGCATTTTTCATCACCAACACCACCAGCGGCACCGTCCCCAGCAGCACCAGCAAGCCTACGACAATCTTCACATGCATCGAGAGCGCAAAGATGTTCACCTGCGGAGCAATCCGCGCCAGCAACGAGAGGGCAATGTGGATCAAAAAGATCGCCACAATCACCGGTGCAGCAATCTTGACACCGAGTACTAACGCACCAGTCGCCATGCGCACGAGAAAGAGTGCATCCATCTGCCCGAGAGCAAACCGATCGAGCGGCACCAGTTGAGCGCTTGCCCAAATTGCCTCGATGAGGGCATGGTGACCACCAAGACCTAAAAAGAGCATCAGCATCATCATCGCTTTCAATTCCCCCAGCAGAGTAGGAACGCCCGCATTCGGGTCAAACAGCAGAGCCGTCTGAAAGCCAATCTCCATATCGGCAAGCCCACCGGCAAAACGTGCCGCTATCATCACCATCGAAGCCGAGAAACCAATAAGCGCACCCACAAACGTTTCCTTCAGGATCAGCGGTACCAGCGCGAACGGCTCGACGATGATCGTTGGCTGGAGCGGCGCTGCCACCATCGCCATCGAAAGAGCAACAACCGTAGCAAGCCCAACCTTGACCAACGGCGGTATCCCCAGCGCGCTCAGCAATGGACCGGACACCATCATCGCCAGCACCCGCACAAAAAATAGGACGCCAACGATGAACTTGCCCATGAGGTATTCGAGAACGTTGCCCGGTGGAAATAGCATCGTGCGACAGTGCCGTGTTCAGACAATGACCGCTGCTGTGTCTTGCCAGATAGTGCTGCTGCTCATTTGAGCGTCGGGATCATCGAAAACAAGGCGATCGTGAACGTCTTCAGATTGCGAATCATGAACGGCAATACCAGCACGGTTACCAGGAACGTCACCAACAGCTTCGGCACGTAGGTCAGCGTTTGCTCGCTGATCGAAGTTGCTGCCTGGAAAATGGCAATTGCTAAACCAACAATCAGCGACAGCAGCAACAGCGGACCGCTCACCAGCAGCACGTAATAGAATGCATCGCGGACGATTTGAACAACCATTGCATCGGTCACGGGCGATCGGGATTAGAGTGGAACTAAACTTTTCATCAGTGATTCGACCAGCAAATGCCAGCCATCAACCAAGAGAAAGAGCAGCACTTTGATTGGCAACGAAATCACCTGCGGCGGCAGCATGAGCATCCCCAGCGACATGAGCGTACTGGAGACAATCATATCCACCACCAAAAACGGCACGAAGATGATAAAGCCAATCTGGAACGCGATACGAAGCTCACTGAGCGTATAGGCAGGGATCACTGCCCAGGTGCTGACATCATCGAGCGAGCGGGGTTTGTCCTTGCCACTGAGCTTGACAAAGAGCCGGAGATCATCCTCGCGAGTGTGGCGAAGCATGAATTCGCGGAAAGGCTGCACCATCCGTGCAACGGCGGTATCCTGGCTGATTTCTTCGCGCAGGTAGGGCTGTAATCCTTCGCGGTTGGCTCGGTCGAGCACTGGCTGCATGACAAAGAACGTCAGAAAAAGCGCCAGTCCCACCAGGAGCTGTGCAGGAGGCTGTGCCTGCGTCCCCAGCGCTTGTTTCATGAAGTAGAACACCACCACGATCCGCGTAAAGCAGGTCATCATCACCAGAATCGAGGGCGCCAGTGCCAAAACCGTCAGCACCAGCAGGATCTGCAACGCGGTGGTAAATTCCTTGGGGCTTTGGGTCTGCTGCACGCCAATGGTGACCGTCGGCAGCGGCAGTGCCCCGCCGCCCGGCTGCTGCGCATTGGCAGGCAGTGCACTGATCAGCAGCAGTACCAACGCAACGAGGAAAAGATGGCGTCCGTGCCTCATGTTTTTCGAGCGGTGTCCGATATTCTGTTGCTTTCCCTGCAATGCCCGTGCCAGGAGTGCAGCGCTGCTATGAGCAATGCTCATTTCAAAACCGTGCGATACAGAAGGTTCTTGGTAGAATCAATCAACCCAGCGCACTCTATTTTCGCTTCCTGTTCACCGGGCACGAGGCTTGCAATGCGAGGGTACGTTGTTTGGCTTACGCTCTCGACGGCAGTTGGACTGGCACAGCTTTGCCAGGACTGTCCGCTGCCCTGCCACGATCGGGTTGCTGATACGGCGGTTTATGTTCTCCTCCACGACCGCGTTCGGATAGAGCAGTGCCGCTCGATTGTTCGGACGTTTCTTGCCGATGGCTCCACGCAGGCTGTTCGCATTCAATTCCTTCGTGGGAACGTCTGCCGTGATACGGTTGTGCCTATCACGAGTATTCTCGAAGCCGGCACAGTCGGTCTTGGCTTAGATGGTCAGCCGCGCATCATACCTATTCTGCCGGTGCGCGAGTACGAACGCCGGCACCGCCCGCCAGATCCGAGCGCGCGTTTTGTCGAGCTGTGTGGCATCGGAGGTGTTGCCGGCAAGGATACCTCCATCCGCCGGATCGGTTCGGCGGAGCTCTTTCCTGCAGTCGAAGCAATCATCGCGCCTTTCGGGACGCTGCTGGGCAAACGCTGGTCGCTGGGGATTCTGGCGGCAGCAAGCTCTGATGGCGAGCGGTGGCGTATCCCGCTGGGAGGGCATCTGCGCTATTGGTTTGCGCCACAAGGCGAGCTCGAGCGCACCGCATCCTACCGTCCGGACTCCTGCACCTTCAACGACGCGATGCCCTACATACCTGGCGACGACTACCGCGAGCGCGCCACTGCCTACCAACGCACTGACCCATCGGCAGCCTACGTAGTGGACTACCAGGAGCAGTCCAGCGGGTGGCAGCCCTTCTTGTTTGCCGAAGTCGGAACGCTCCTCAACACCGACTTCCCGGGTGCCGGCAGCGAGCCATCGCTCAACCCGGATGAGTACCAGCAATGGTTTCTCGGCGGTGGTGTCGGAACAACTGCCTGGCACTGGCTAACGCTCTCGATAGCCTACCGCTACCAGCGACTCAATGTCCGAACGCCGTGTGCACTCTGCCCGCCATCGTCGGCACTGCCGGATAACTACGTGGTCAATACAGCCCGAGTCCATGCGGTTATGCTCAAAATTGGTCTTCACATTCGCTACTGACTGGAGGATTCCCCATGAAACGCGTGCTCAGCGGTTTGTTTATCGTTCTGTGCTGGAGTGCTCTTCAGTGGTCCTGCCAGAGCGCAATCGAACCGACGGCTGAGGTTGTGGACACCCCTGTTGTCGTCAGCGTTCGTGATCAGGGTGGTCAGCCGATCAACGGTGCACGGGTGCAGTGGATTGTCACCCGTCGCGGCGCTTCGCAAGCCGCTATAGACGCTGCCTTCGCACGGGCAGTTGGTCCGCAGGAAGCCTACACCGGTAGCAGTGGCACCCCCGGCTATGTCGTCTTTCGCATTCCGGTGCCGGTAGCCGACGAACAAGCGCTCATTCTGCTCAAGACTACACCGCCACCCGATCCTGCCTACCGCGGCAATCAGAAAAACGGTGACTTCCGCCTCGACACGATCATTCCGTGCAACCAATTATCGGTTGCGCTGACCCTGATCCGACGCATACCGGTTAGCTGCAATCAGCCAACACCCTGCAGCGACGTCGAACTGACACTGGCGCCAGGGCAAACGCAATCGGTCAAGCAAGGCGAATTTGTCCAAACCGATGCCGATGTGATAATCGCCAGCGTCAGCGGTGTGCCAGCGCAAATTGGGGCCGTCACGCTTTCGGTTCGAGCGGAGGTTGGTGGGCAGCTTCAGCCTCTGCCGGCATCTGTATCGCTTGGGCAACCCTACAGCATCGTATTTACCGCAACAGCACCGGCGACGGCTGCTCCCCTGGATACAACGCTCCAGGTCACGATCACCGTCACGGCACAGGATGGAAGCCCATGCTGGCAGTGCACGTTTCGGTTGCACCTGGTAGTTCGCCCGCAGTGGGCTTGCGATTGCCCGACCAATGGAATGCACGTTGCGGCAACGATAAGCACCTGTGTCGGCAGTGTTGCTGATACCACCATCAGGATTGGCTTCGCCAATACCAACACCCAATGCAACTACCGCCTCCAGGTCCAGCCCGGCGCAAACCAGCCAGAGCTCAGCATCATCCAGCTCAACACTACCTCGGGCACCAGTCTTGTTCTCCCACCAGGCGGGCGTCTCGATTCGCTGCGCATCCGCTTTGCGCCGAGCCGACAGCAAACGATCACCGAACGCTTTGTCGTCCGCATCTACCGCCAGACGCCGCAAGGAGAGCAGCTCTGCGACAGCATGATCACGGTCACCGTCGTTGCCACCAGCGACACCCCCGCCTTCGGTATTGACTCGGCAGGCTCGACGCTGTTTCAGTACCTGCAAAATCGCTATGTGCCCGATACGTTGGTCAACTGCACCACACGGGATGATCCTCGCACAAGCATCGGCACGCTTTGCCTCTACAACCGCAGCCGCTGCCCAGTGGACCTTGACCTATCGTTGATCGCGCCTGGACCATTCCGCCTGGACACAACTCGCCTGCGGCTTGCTGCCGGCGACACCGTCTGCGTCTCCGTCAAGTTCGCACCTGATCAGTCGGACGTTTATCAGCAAGGGCGCTGCAATCCACCAACCCGGGATTTCCGCACCACGGTTCTCATTCGAAGCTCGAACCAGAGCGAGCAAGTGCCCGTGTTCGGTTATGCAGAGCTGGACGTCCAATGCGCCAGCAAGGCGACGGCTGTGCTCTACGAGTTCGGCACACAGGATGCCAATGGCACTCGCTACTACATCACGATCAACATTCTCCAAACCGAGCGCGAAAACACGCTCATCATCAACGAGCAGCTCGACGGTAACACCGACTCGGTGGAAATCTACGTCCAGCGCATCAACACCACCGGACCGCCCCCGAACGATGCCAACATCACCAGCGCCGTGCTGGCGACCGGTCGCATATCGGGCGTTGAGTTCAACATTGTTGCTCGAAATCTGCTCTCGCTTCCGCAAGATATCTGCCTGCTGTTCAACCAGTACGGTTGTTCGTTCGATCCGACGCAGTGGACCCGGCAACCGACCGTCCGCGAAGGTGACCTGTTGATTTTCCGTTTCGGCAATTACTACGGCATTCTCTGGGTCAAAAAGCTCTCCTGGAGCAATCGCAGTGGGCAAGCCTTACCACAAGTGGAGGTGTTGACATGCTATCCGTTCAACTAATCGCGCTTTCGGCGTTGTGCGCAACCATTGCAGCAATGGCGCAAAGTAGCCGTGCCGTCGAACCGCTGCGGGCGGTCAACACACCCGGCGACGATCGCGCCGCCTGTGTGCGTATTGATTCCACCGGAACAGAGCTCTGGGTAACAAGCCAGATTCCAAGCCAACCGCAGGGACGGATGCTGAAAGTGTACCGCTTCGACGCCGGACAGGTGACCGAGCTTCCTGCTCCGACCGAGCCGATCAATCTTCGTCCCCAGCCGGGGTACTCCGCGCGAAATGGCTGTGCAACCTTTCCGCTCTGCTCGCCGGACTATGGCATCTTTGTCTCGAACCGCTTGGTCGGCGGCAAGGACTTCGACAACGACCTTTACCAAATGCGCTGGGTCAATGGCACCTGGCAGGTCCAGCGCCTCGACTCACTCTCGTCGGAATGGTGGGACGATACGCCCACGCTCTCGCCGGACGGACGGTTGCTCTATTTTGCCTCCAACCGGAACGGGCACGAGCGCGGCACCACCGACATTTTTGTTAGTCGCTGGCTCGATACAGCCTGGAGCAAAC
The DNA here is from genome assembly GCA_037440485.1 of Chlorobiota bacterium. Classification (GTDB taxonomy): domain Bacteria; phylum Bacteroidota; class Ignavibacteria; order Kapaibacteriales; family NICIL-2; genus NICIL-2. The sequence goes on along the minus strand of JBBIUD010000077.1, from coordinate 805 downwards.
CGGTGCTGGTGACCATTTCCACCGAGCAGTGGAGCGAGCAATCACCATTTGCGGCAACCGATGGCTACCTTTACTACGCGACCAACCGCAGCGGCGACTTCGACATCTGGCGCGTTGCCTATGACCCGACCACCGGTGCAACGGTTGGCAGACCGGAACCGGTTCCGTTCGAGGGTGTCAACCAGCGCGGCACCAACGAAGGACACCCCGCTTTCGCCGAACGAGGCACGATCTTTCTGTTCAGCAGCAACCGAACCCCAGCTCGCGACTACGACATTTTTATGCTCGCACTGCCCCAGACGCCGAGCGATTCGCTCACTGTCCGCGTGATTATTCGAACGCGCGTTGTTGACTGGCTCACGGGCACGGCGGAGGATTCGATTGCGGTTTACCCCAACCGTCCGGTGCAAGTGCGCGACCTCAACGGCCGCACCACGCGCACGCTCACCACTTCTGCTGAGGGCATCGTTCGACTGCCACTTCCGCAGCGCATGCAGGAACGCTGGGAACTGAGCGCACAACCGCACTCGCCGCGGTATGTATCCTCACGCGACACACTCGAGCTGAGCAACCTCTGCGCCGAACCACCGGTGCATACACTCGTGGTCTGGGATACGGCAACGATCCTTGCGCCCGAGTGCGTCCAGGATTTCCCCGTCAAGAATGTGCGCTTCTTTGTGACGGGCTATTGGTGCCCCACGACGCAACGTTACACTTCTTGGCTTTCCTGCACACCGCTGCTATCACTGGACACGTGCTCAGCCGTCTGGTTCGAGCAGCCCCGCCTTGCCTGCGAGGATAACGA
>JBBIUD010000076.1:0-7075 GCA_037440485.1 Chlorobiota bacterium | reverse complement strand
GTGATGCGTCGGCTCCAGATTTACGTGGGAGTCGCCGGATAAAGGACTGCGAAAATACGGTAACGCTGGGTTTATTTCTACCAGCTCGATTTTCGCAGCCCGGGAATTTTGCCCTCCAAGGCAAGTTGCCGCAGCATATTCCGGCACAGCATGAAGTGCCGGTACACACCGCGACCGCGACCGGTCACCGAGCAGCGATTGCGCAGTCGGACCGGATTACTGTTGCGCGGCAGTTTTTGCAGCGCTTCGTAGTCGCCTGCTTTCTTGAGAGCAGCACGCTTGGCAGCGTACTTGGCGACCAGTCGCTGGCGCTTACGATTTCGGGCTATGATTGCATCGGTTGCCATTGGTCAGATCTGAAAAGTTTCGTTATTCTTTTCTGCGGAAGGGGAAGCCAAATTCTTCCAGCAACGCATAGGCTTCTTCATCGGTCTGCGCGCTGGTGACGAACGTAATGTCCAAGCCGCGGATTCGATCTACTTTATCAACGTCAATTTCGGGGAAGATGATCTGTTCTTTGACCCCGACGGTGTAATTGCCGCGCCCGTCGAAGGATTTATCCGGAAAGCCGCGGAAGTCCCGAATTCGAGGAGCAGCAATGTTGATAAAGCGATCGAGGAATTCATACATCCGCGCGCGGCGGAGCGTCACGTGGACACCGATGGGTTGCCCTTGTCGCAGTTTGAAATTCGCGATCGAGTGTTTGGCTCGTGCCACTGCTGGACGCTGCCCTGCAATCAGCTCCAGCTCGTTGAGCGCGTTTTGAATTTGCTTGACGTCTTGCGCGCCCTCGCCCACCCCCATGTTGAGCGAAATTTTGACAAGCTTGGGCACCTGCATGACGGAGGTGTAGCCGAAACGCTTCATCAGGTTCGGGACGATCGTCTCGCGATAAAAGACCTGCAGCCGAGGGACAGGAATCTCGGCAAGCTGGACATCATCGAGTCGCGGACCTTCGTACTTGAAGTCCAGTTTTTTCAGTTGCTGCTTAGCCATGATGCATAGTCAAATTGTTCAACGCTCGTGTGTACGTCGTTGTGCACACACCGTATCATCAGGCAGACTGTGGACGTTTGCGCGTTGGCTTGCCATCGGGACCAACGAGCATCACGTTCGAGTAATGAATCGGCATCTCCTTGGAAATGATGCCGCCCTGCGGATACGCTGGCGACGGGCGCATGTGCTTTTTCCGCACATTGATTCCTTCGACCAGGACCCGCAGTTTCTTCGGATAGACGGCAATAACACGCCCAGTTTTGCCTTTATCGTTACCGGCGATGACCATGACTGTATCGCCTTTTTTAATCTTGAGCTTCATTGCTGATTTCGGTTGTGACCAAGACTGCACGCTTAGACGACCTCTGGCGCAAGGGAGATGATTTTCATAAAGTTTTTCTCTCGGAGTTCCCGCGCGACCGGACCAAAGATCCGTGTACCGCGCGGTTCGAGCTGATTATTGAGCAGAACCGCCGCATTCTCATCGAAGCGCACGTACGAACCATCCCGGCGGCGAATTTCTTTTTTTGTGCGCACGACGACAGCTTTGACGACATCGCCTTTTTTGACAGCACCGTTGGGGAGCGCAGCTTTGACCGAGACAACGATCAGATCACCAACAGTCGCATAGCGCTTGTCATGACCGCCCAAAACGCGGATGCAGCGAACGCGTTTGGCACCAGAATTATCGGCAACGACCAGGTTCGTTTCTTCTTGAATCATCGGTCACCTTGGGATGAGTGTTCGACAAATTACCGTGCACGCTGAACGATTTCCAGCAACGTCCATCGCTTCCGGCGACTGAGTGGACGCGACTCGATGATGCGGACGACATCGCCAATTCCACACTGGTTCTGTTCATCGTGTGCCATGTACTTTTTGGTGCGCTTGTAGTAGCGTTTGTAGAGCGGATGCATCACCTGCCGCTCGACAGCGACCACGATTGTTTTGTTCATCTTGTTTGAGACAACCACACCCTGGCGAATTTTTCGGCCGCGGGTTGGACGCTCTGTTGTGGCGCTAACGGTTGACTCCTGTTCGGATACAGTGGTCTGTTGGGTATCCATAGTGATCAGACACGGATATTGCGTTCGTGAAGAATAGTTTTCATGCGGGCGATATCCTTGCGCAGGATTCGCAAGTACGCCGTATCGTGGAGTTGCTTGAGCGCATGCTGGAAGCGGTGCTTGGCAAGCGTTTCTTCTGCTTCGCGCAAAGCTGCCAGCAGATCCTGATCGTTGAGTTCGCGTAAGTCCCGTGCCTTGCGTGCTTTCATGCCTCGACCAGGTCTAGTCGTGCGACAACTTTTGTTTTGATCGGGAGCTTATGGGACGCTAAGCGGAGCGCTTCCAGGGCAGCGTCTTTTGAGACGCCATCAACTTCGAAGAGGATGCGCCCTGGTTTGACGACCGCAACCCAACCTTCGGGATTACCTTTACCGGACCCCATCCGCACTTCGAGCGGTTTTTTCGTAAACGGCTTATCGGGGAAGATGCGGATCCACACCTTACCATCACGTTTGAGGTGGCGGTTGATCGCAATCCGCGCCGCTTCGATTTGACGGTTGGTAATCCAGGCTGCTTCCAGCGCCTTCAGCCCGTAGGCACCAAAGGCGACCTGCGAGCCCCGGAAGGCTTTACCCTTACGGCGCCCACGCTGGACTTTTCGGTGCTTGACTCGTTTCGGTAGCAGCATAGCCAGTGCTCTCGAGATAGTTTACGATTGTTTGCCGATGATTTCGCCTTTGAAAATCCAGACTTTCACGCCGATCGAGCCATAGACTGTTTGCGCTGTAGCCGTCGCGTAGTCTATATCGGCGCGGAGTGTATGGAGCGGTACGCGTCCTTCCCGATACTGTTCGGTGCGGGACATTTCTGCTCCACCGAGCCGACCGGAGCACATAACCCGAATACCTTCGGCGCCCATCCGCATCGCTGCTGCAACAGCTTGCTTCATTGCACGGCGGAAGGCAATGCGTCCTTCCAATTGCTGGGCGATCGTATCGGCGACGATCTGCGCATCGGTTTCCGGGCGTTTGATTTCGCTAATGGAAATGGACACCTCACTACCGGTCAGCTTGCTGAGTTCGCTTTCGAGCTGCTCGACGTCCTTGCCCGAGCGTCCGATGACGACACCCGGACGCGATGTGTGAATAGTCACCGCAATTCGCTTGAGTGTGCGGTCAATGACAATACGCGAGACGTTCGCTTTTTTGAGGCGATTGCGCAAGTAGGTGCGCAGCATAATATCCTCGCTGAGCTTCTGCGCGAAATTCTGCTGCTCGAACCAATTCGAGTCCCATCCGCGGATGATGCCGACTCGTAAGCCGATTGGATTTGTTTTCTGACCCACGTTTAGTCCTTGGTTGCTACAACAATTGTCAAATGGTGCGAGCGTTTGCGAACGCGATAGGCGCGACCCATCGGCGCTGGCTGAATTCGCTTGAGCATCGGCCCGTTGTCAACGTAAGCTTTTTCGATGACGATGCTCTCCGGGCTGAGGTAGGGGTTATCGGCTTTTGCCTGGAGATTTGCAATCGCTGAGCGAAGCGTTTGCTCAGCCATTTTCGAGGCGCGTTTGTTCGTAAAACGCAGCAGCGCCAGCGCATCGGCAGCGCTTTTACCGCGAATCAGATCAATGACCAGCCGCATCTTCCGCGGCGAGGAACGAACATACCGTGCAACAGCGCGTGCTTCCATCGGTCTTTGCATCGAATGTTACTTTTTGGCTTTATCTTCTTTGCGGTGTCCGGCATGACCGCGAAACGTGCGGGTCGGCGCAAACTCGCCGAGTTTATGCCCGACCATGTTTTCGGTCACATAAACCGGAATGAATTTATTGCCGTTGTGAACAGCAAACGTATGCCCGACAAAGTCCGGAATAATCGTCGAGGCACGGCTCCAGGTCTTGATGACCTGTTTTTTGCCGCTTGCATTGAGCTGCTCGACTTTTTTGCGGAGTTTGTAGTACACAAAGACGCCTTTTTTGAGCGAGCGTGCCATAGAACGAAAGCTTACTTAGTTCGACGTCGAATAATGAGCCGGTCGGAGGCTTTATGCTTTTTGCGTGTCTTCAAGCCTTTAGCAAGCTGCCCCCAGGGTGACCGCAAATGCTGGCGACCGCCACCGGATTTGGAACGACCTTCGCCACCACCGTTGGGATGATCAATTGGATTCATCGCCATGCCGCGCGTCTGTGGGCGAATACCCAGCCACCGCGCACGCCCTGCTTTCCCGATCTGAATATTCTCGTGATCTGGATTGCTCAGCACACCAATGGTGGCTTTGCACTGTGCCAGCACCATCCGAATTTCACCCGAAGGAAGCTTGAGCTGTGCGTACTTGCCGTCGAATCCCAGGAGCTGCGCACCCAGTCCGGCACTGCGCACAAGCTGACCACCTTTGCCCGGCTTGAGTTCAACGTTGTGAACAAACAAGCCCGGCGGAATTTTCGCCAAGGGCAGCGTATTGCCAACGTTGTACTCAGCGCTCTCACTGGAGATAATTCGGTCACCGACTTTGAGACCCTGCGGCGCAAGAATGTAGCGGCGCTCGCCGTCGTCGTAGCGTACCAGCGCTATACGGCACGAGCGATTGGGATCGTACTCGATCGTTTCGACGGTCGCGAAGATGTCGGTTTTATCGCGCTTGAAATCAATGATGCGGTAGAGTCGCTTATGACGACCACCGCGATGGCGCGACGTAATACGACCGGTATTGTTTCGCCCACCGGTTGAAGGTAGTGGCTCGCACAGCGGTTTATAGGGACGATCGGTTGTCAGTTCGCTAAAATCACTGACCGAGTAAAACCGTGTGCCGGGCGTGATTGGTTTTAGTTGACGCAATGGCATAGTGCGTTATTCTTTTGTTTCACCTTCGCCGCTGACGACATCAATCGAGAATCCAGGTTTGAGCCGCACGTACGCTTTTTTCCAGGACCGCGTCCGTCCTTGCTGGATACCGCGCCGTGTATAGCGGACTCGTCGCTTACCGCGCACAGTCACGGTGCGCACGTGCTCGACTTTGACACCAAAGAGTGCCTCGATCGCCTGCTTGATCTCGATCTTGTTTGCTGTCCGTTCGACTTCGAAGACGTAGTGGTTATAGATGCCCTTGACCTTTTCCGACTTTTCCGTCAGAATCGGACGCTTGATAATCTGAATCATGCTGTCACCTCTGCAGTCGTTGCATCGGGATCAAGGATACGCGCGAGCACATCAATGGCTCCAGGCACAAAGAGCAGCTTGCGGTGTTCGAGAATGTGATAGGCCGCGACCTTGTCTGCAAGCATCATATCCAGGTATGGCAAATTCCGTGCTGCCTGCAAGACGACTGGGTCGAAGCGATCAAGCAGCAGGAGCGTTTTGATTCCTTCCAGCCCTAGTGCTCGCATGACGGCTGCCATACTCTTGGTTTTCGGTTGATCGAGCGTAATCGAATCCACCACGAGCACATTGCCTTCGCGCGCACGGCACGACAGCGCCGACCGCCGCGCAAGTTGATTGACCTTGCGTGGTATGGTGATCGTGTACGGGTGCGGTTGCGGACCAAAGACCGTACCACCCCCAACCCACAGTGGTGATCGAATTGAGCCTGCGCGCGCAGTGCCGCGCCCTTTCTGCCGCCAGGGCTTTCGCCCACCGCCTGAGACTTCCTGGCGTGTTTTTGTCTTGTGCGTACCCTGGCGTTGGTGCGCTAAGTACACACGCACCGCCAAATACATCGCGTGTTCATTTGGCTCGATATTGAAGACAGCATCGGGTAGCTCGATGGTGCCTTTCTGTTCGCCAGTTTGCGTTAGCAAAGGGACGTTCATTGTGTGCTCACTGGTGGTGTTTGCGTGTGACTGTTTCGATTTGACGACGATACAGAATCATTGACTGCGCAGCGTTTTTACTTGACGATCTCGACGAGCGCATTGGGTGGACCTGGAATGCTGCCCTTGACCAGCAGCAGGTTATCCTCTGGAATGACCTTGAGCACTTCCAGATTCCGGACAGTAACGCGGCGACCACCCATCCGCCCTGCCATGCGCATCCCTGGGAATACCCGCGATGGGAACGACGATGCACCGATCGAACCTGGAGCGCGTGTCCGGTCGCTCTGTCCGTGCGTTGCCATCCCGACACCGCCGAAGTGGTGCCGCTTGACGACGCCTTGGAAGCCGCGTCCGATGCTCGTTGCCGATACCTTGACACGATCACCGACGGTGAACTGTTCAACGGTGAGCACCTGCCCGACTTCCGCAGCAATACCACGAAACTCGCGCAAGAAGCGGTGCGGCGCAACGTTTGCCTTTGCGAAGTGCCCTCGCAGCGGACGGTTGACCTTACGCTCGGCTATCGGTTCGAATCCGATCTGAACGGCTTCGTACCCGTCGCGTTCAATTGTCCGCCGAAGGACTACTGGACACGGTCCAGCTTCGATGACCGTACAGGGAACATACTCACCACTGTCGGTGATGAATGCGGTCATGCCAAGTTTTCGTCCGAGCAATGCTGCCATGGTCGTTTCCGTGTATAGCTTAGACCTTGATTTCGATGTCCACACCAGCGGGAATATCCAGCTTGGTCAGTTCATCAATGGTTTTCTGCGTCGAGCTAAAAATGTCAATGAGACGCTTGTGGACCCGCGTTTCAAATTGCTCGCGCGATTTTTTGTCTACGTGAGGAGAACGGTTGACCGTCACCACCGTTCGCTCCGTTGGCAGTGGGATCGGACCGGAAACGGTCGCTCCCGTTTGCTTGACGGTATTGACAATCCGCTCGGCGGATTTATCAATCAAGTTGTGGTCGTACGAACGGAGTTTGATGCGGATGCGTTGATGGGTAGCCACGACGCTTCAAACCACAATTGTGAACACTACTCAAGAATTTTGGTGACGACACCGGCGCCGACGGTCTTGCCGCCTTCGCGAATAGCAAAGCGCAAGCCTTCTTCCATCGCGACGGGGGTAATCAGCTCGACGGTCAGATTATCCACATTATCGCCGGGCATGACCATCTCAACGCCCGGAGGCAATTGCACGTTACCGGTCACGTCGGTTGTTCGGAAGTAGAACTGCGGACGATAGCCACTGT
>JBBIUD010000075.1:0-7137 GCA_037440485.1 Chlorobiota bacterium | reverse complement strand
AAGCACCGGCGGCTGCTCCTTCGACGCCATCCCAACCAACACCTGTTGCCTCGACATCCCAGCCAACACCTGAGCAACACGTTCCGTCTGCACCACCGTCAGCACCGGCATCCGCCAATGGCGGCCAACTTGTGGATGTTGTGATGCCGAAGATGGGCGAATCGGTGCAAGAAGGTAAGATTCTTCGGTGGGTAAAAAATGTCGGCGATCGTGTTGAACGCGATGAAGTGCTGCTAGAGATTTCAACCGATAAAGTGGATACCGAAGTACCATCACCAGCCGCAGGCGTTCTCGTCGAGCGTCTGGCAAATGAGGGCGATACGGTGGAAGTCGGCAAGGTCATCGCCAGAATTTCTTCGGGTGCGCATGCATCAGTACCCCAGACTGCGCAAGCACCATCGGCACCACAGCCGACGGCAGCGCCACACCAGCCGACCACAACGCACACCACCAATGGTTCGCAGACTCAACCCGTCGCGGCAGCTCCTGTTGCTGCTCCAACAACGCGCACCATGAAAATTCCACGCAAGCATGGCGATCGCTTTTACTCGCCGCTGGTACGAACAATCGCCGAAGCTGAAGGTGTGTCGTTGGAAGAGCTTGAAACAATCCAAGGCACAGGTCTGGAAGGGCGAGTGACGAAAAACGACTTGCTCCGCTACATTGAGCAGCGGAAATCACAACCAGCACCGGTCGTTTCGCCACAACCAATTGAGCAACGTGCACCCGCTACTCAGCCTGCTGCAGTGCCAAGTGTTGTTTCTCCACCTCCACCGCAGGCACCAAAACCAAGCTGGGGAGCAGATGTTGAAATCATCCCAATGGATCGTGTCCGCCAGCTCATTGCTGAGCATATGGTGCGATCCAAACATACATCGCCTCACGTTACCAGTGTCGCAGAAGCTGATGTTACTGGCATTATCCGTGCTCACCAACTCTTTCGCGATGAGTTTCAACGTCGCGAAGGAATCAAACTGACACTGACTCCATTTTTTGCCAAAGCAATTGTTGATGGAGTCAAGCAATACCCGATGGTGAACGTCAGTGTTGATGGCACGAACATCGTTGTGCACAAGAACATCAACCTTAGCATAGCCACCTTGCTGCCCGATGGGAATTTGATCGTTCCTGTTGTTAAGAAGGCGCAATTGCTCAACATTACTGGTCTGGCGCATGCGATCACTGATCTTGCGACTCGTGCGCGGAATAAAAAGCTCAACCCGGACGAAATTCAAGGTGGTACGATTTCACTGACGAACATGGGTCCCTGGGGTAGTCTCTTCGGAACTCCTGTGATCAACCAGCCACAGACAGCAATTGTCGGAATCTATGCTGTGCAGAAACGCCCCGTTGTCAAGGAAATCAACGGTGAGGACGTGATCATGATCCGACACATGATGTACGTCACGATAACCTACGATCACCGCGTTATTGATGGAGCGTTGGGGTCGTCGTGTCTGCGAGCGATTGTGCAATCACTCGAAGCAATGAATCCCGACACAGTTCAGCTCTAAACCGAACCTGTGCATGCTATTGCGGCTTCCCTGGCAGTGGGAAGCCGCTTTCTTTTTCGATGAAGATTGTTACCGGTCCCCAATTGCAGCTTTCAACATCCATCATCGCGCCGAAGATGCCCGTTTCGACATGGAGTTGATGATCGGTGCGAAGAAAGTCAATAAACTGTTGGTAAAGCGGCTGTGCCTGCGTTGGTGGTGCTGCGTTGCTGAAACTCGGACGAAAGCCCCGGTGCGCATCACCATAAAGGGTAAATTGCGAAACAACAAGCACCGATCCACCAACATCGCAGACAGAGTGATTGAATCGAGACTCATCGTCGGGAAAGATGCGCAGTCCAGCAATCTTTCTTGCCATCCAGCGAGCGATGTCGGGTGTATCGTCGGTGTGAATGCCGAGGTACACCAGCAAGCCACGGTCTATGCGACCAACGGTTGTACCTTGGACGGTGACAGCAGCATGGTGTACGCGCTGAACAACTGCTCGCATATTCTACGATTGATGCTGTAGCGAAAGGATTGATCGCCGCAGACGTATTGCCAATGTGTACATCGTCAACGGCAATTGAGCGTTTGATTCAATTGCAGTGATTGCGTCTTCGACTGCACTGATTGCCTTGTCGAGGTGTGCTGCGGGGTAGCCCTCTACGAAGCGGCGAAGTGCTGTCTGTGCTGCACCGTGCTGGAACACCAGGTAACGATCAGTAGCGGCGCCGACCATTCGAATTCGTTGTGCATCGTGCAACCAGGTAAGGAGTGTTCGAAGATAGTAGCCAAGTTTTGGACGGTCGGCACTTGAAAAATGCTTATCAATCAACCCGTAAAGCTCGGTTCGGTAACGCGAAGGCTTTAATGCTGTTCGCAAAAAGGTGAGCATAATATCGGCGACTGTATCTTTGTCGGCTGTTGAGCGCGCCAGTTCCAGTGCTCGGGCGTAGCTGCCCTGGGCCAACGAAGCAATGATGCGAGCGCGTTCGGGTTGGACACCTTCGCGCTCGATGAGTGCAGTTGCGATGTCAGTTTCGCTGAGGGCGCTGCAGTGAATGTTTTGGCAGCGAGAGCGGATCGTCTCGGGTAATAGATCGCGCCGCGAGCTTGTCAAGATGAGTGTTGTCCGGGGGTGCGGTTCTTCGAGTGTTTTCAAAAAAGCGTTGGCTGCTTCGGTTGTCATTGCATCTGCTTCGCTGATGATGACTACTTGCCAGCCATGGTCGAGGGGTGTTGACAGTTGTAGCGAGCGCCGGACATCGCGGATTGATGCAATGCGAATCTGTGTCGCATTGGGTATGCTGATGTTGTGATATGGATTGTGGGCTTTCAGTGTTAGTTGTTCCTGAATGAGGGCGATTTGATCGTCGCTCAGTCGAAGGAGAGGGGATTCATCATCGGTCGCGTTTGTTTTCGATGCAGCCGGCAATGAAAAAATCAGCCGAACATTGGGATGCTGGAGCGTATCCATCCTTCGACAGCTCTGACATTGGTTGCACGCTTCGATGCTATCGGCTGATTCAATCGGCGAAAGGCAATTGAGTACGCGAGCAAATTCCAGTGCGAGCGCATCTTTCCCAACACCTTCTGGTCCCCAAAAGCAATAGGCGTGCCCGATGCGACGCGCGCGAATGGTGCTGATAAGAATCTCTTTTGCGTGCTCTTGAGCAATGACACGTGACCATTTCATGGTGCAGTTGTTACGGTGGTTGCCGAAGGTAGTCCATCAACAGCCATTTGTGAGTCGAATTGCTGAAGCTTGTAGAGTGTTGCGTAGTACCCATCACGTGACAGCAGTTCAGAGTGCGTGCCGCGTTCGACAATTTTTCCTTGATGAAGGACGATGATGCTGTCAGCAGAGCGAACACTCGCTAAGCGATGTGCGATCGAGACAATAGTCATGCTCCCGCGAAGTTCTTCGATGATTTCTAACAGAATGTGTTCAGTTCTCGAGTCAACGTGTGCTGTCGCTTCGTCCAAGATGAGCAATTCTGGTTTACCGGCAATTGCGCGCAGCAGAGCCAGTATTTGGCGTTCACCGCTGGAGAGCGAACTGCCGCGCTCGTGAAAGGTGCGGTCGTGACGGAGTCGTGCGACAAGGTCGGGATGCGTTCGGTGGAGACGCTGCCAGAGATCTTCTGTCGAAACAGTGCGACCGAGCCGAATATTGTCTTCTGCTGAACGGGAAAATAGAAATGCATCCTGAAGCACGATGGCGCAGCGTTGCCGGTGTGAAGCAGTATCAATCTGCTGAAGGTCTACTCCATCAATAGCGATCCGACCCTTCTGTGGCGTGTAAAATTTGAGTAGGAGATTAGCAATCGTGCTCTTCCCGGAACCAGTTGCCCCAACAATACCAATGAATGCACCGGCTGGTATCACCAGCGATACGTCGTTGAGGACAGTCGTTCTGCCATCGTAACTGAAATTGACATCGTCGAAGGTGATTTGTTCACGCAGAGGACGCGCCGGTACCATTGGCATTGCTCTTGTGTACTCGACGATTGGTTCATCGAGAAGTGCGAAGATGCGCTCGGATGCGGTCGTCGCTGTTTGCAAGACGTTGTACTTTTCGGTAAGGTCCCGGACAGGACGGAAAAACATTTCCCCGTACATCAGAAAGGAAACGATGGTGCCGATGGTAAGGCTCCCACCAATAGTCCGCCCGAATGCTGCGTAGAGCACGATGCACAAGGCTGCCACTGAGAGAAACTCAACCACCGGAAAGAACGAAGCGTAGTAGGTAACCGTTTTCAACTGGAGTCGAGTGTGCTCGCGATTGATCTCATCGAAACTATTAGCTTGTTGGCGATGAATGTTGAAAAGATGAATGGTGCTGATACCCTGGATGTACTCATTGAGAAACGCATTCATGCGAGCAACCTGGACACGAATTGCAGCATAGACCGTGCGCACTTTGTTGCGAAAAATTGTTGCTGCAATCATAAGCAATGGAAGGACACTCAAGGTATAGAGTGTCAACTCTGCATCGGTCGCAACCATGAAAATCAAAATCCAAACGAGCACCAAGATATCTGAGATGATCATCACGACACCGGACGAGAACAGCTCGCTGAGTGCTTCGATGTCATTGGTTGCCCGCGTGACAAGCCTGCCAACAGGAGTGGTATCAATTGTTCGGAAGGGTAAATGCAAGATGTGGTGGAAGACATCGCGGCGCATATCATGGAGTGTGCGTTGTCCGATCCATTGGAGCAAGTACGTTTGAGCGACCTGAAGCCCAGCATGGAGGATGAGCGCAGCAGTTATGATGCCGCCAAAAGTCAGCACGCTCATCCACTGGTTGTTTACAACAGCAGCATCAATCGCGTGGCGAAACAACCACGGGCGCAACGGTCCCAGTGCAGACACAACCAACGTGATTGCCACTGCACCTAATAGGTGTGGCAGATAGGGGCGGATGTATGCGATGAGCCGAAGGAGAATGCGCCAGTCGCTTCGCGTGCTAACAGTCTGGGAATTCCTCACATGCTGCACGAAACGGTGGGACTGTGTCGGTGAAGGGTGACCCCGGCAGGGATCGAACCTGCGGCCCTCTGATTAAAAGTCAGATGCTCTACCACTGAGCTACGGGGTCTGTTGTGCACTGGTGTGCGTTGCAAAAATAAGGCTTATCGGTCGTTGTGCTCGAGCGTAAAGGTGTTTGTCATTTGTTGCAATTCTGGTGTCGGATTCGACAGTAACCACTCAGCAGCAACGCTTGCAATTCCTTCGGCATCAAGCTTGAGCAACGCGTGGAGCTGTTCTTGCGTGCCATGCTCAACAAATTTGTCTTCGATGCCATGTATCTTGAGTCGAACATCGGTTAGCTGCTTGGCTGCGAACAATTCTGCGACAGCCGAGCCAAATCCACCTTGAATCTGACCATCTTCGACGGTCATGACAGCTCCGGTTTGGCGTGCAATGGTGCAGAGCAGTGTTTCGTCGAGTGGCTTTACAAACCGTGCATTGATAACGGACGCACTAATGCCGTACCGCTTCTGGAGAATGTCTGCCGCTGCGAGCGCGCGGTACACAAGTGGTCCGATAGCAACGATCGCAATATCGCTACCTTCCCGAAGCAATTCACCTTTCCCAAGCGGAAGCAGTTGCATGGGACGGATCGGCACTCCCACAGCATTGCCACGTGGATAGCGCAACGAGACTGGACCACTGCAGTAGGCGTAAATGGCGGAGTAGAGCATATCGCGCAGCTCTTGCTCATCCTTGGGAGCCATCACAACTGAACCCTGAATGATGCGCATGTAGGCAAGATCGAGCACACCGTGGTGAGTCGGTCCATCAGCACCAACAACACCTGCGCGGTCGAGTGCGAAAACAACATGCAGGTGCTGCAGTGCAACATCATGCACGATCATATCGAAGGCGCGCTGCAGGAATGTCGAGTAAATTGCGCAGACGGGGATAATACCCTCGGTCGCCATACCGGCAGCACTGGTGACGGCGTGTCCCTCAGCAATGCCCACATCGAAGACGCGATCGGGAAATTCCTTCTGCACCAGGTCCAATCCTGTTCCATCGGGCATTGCTGCGGTGATGCCAACAACACGAGGATTTTCGCGCATGATTTCCACCAGTGCTTCGCCAAATACTTTTTGGTAGGTTGGTGGTTGAGGTTTGGGCGGTGGTGCTGCAAGTGATTTGCCTGTGATCTTATCAACCTTGCCAATTGCATGCAGAAACTGCTTGTCTTGTTCGGCTGGTTTATAGCCTTTTCCTTTCTGTGTACGGACGTGCAGGAGAATCGGACCAGGAAGGTCTTTGATGTGACGAAGGATGCGAACCAACTGCGTAATGTTGTGACCGTTGATGGGTCCAAAGTACTTGAATCCAAGAGACTCAAAGAGCATCCCCGGTGTTAGCACTGCTTTGAAGCCATCCTCAATGCGACCTGCTAAAAAACGAATACGGTCGCCAATTGGTCCTGCTTGCGATGTGATTTGTTTGAATTGCTGTCGAAGCTTGATCGCTGTCGGAGTTGTGAAGAGTTCGGTGAAATAATTCGATATTGCCCAGACATTCGGTGCGATGGACATGTTGTTGTCGTTGAGGACAACGATGATATTCCGCTTCTGAACACCGCAGTTGTTCATGGCTTCGTATGCCAAACCGCCTGTCATCGCTCCGTCACCGATGACCGCGATCACTTTGAAATCCTCACCCTTGAGATCACGGGCAATCGCCATTCCTAATGCCGCGCTAATGCTTGTGGAGGCATGACCGGCACCGAAAACGTCGTAGATGCTCTCGCTTCGTTTGAGAAAACCCGATAGCCCCCCCAATTGTCGGATGGTTGGAAGCTGGTCGCGTCTGCCTGTCAGGATTTTGTGTGGGTAACCTTGGTGCCCAGTATCAAAAACTATTCGATCGCGGGGTGTATTGAACACGTAGTGGAGTGCGACGGTTAATTCCACAACGCCAAGACCTGCGCCGAAATGCCCACCAACCTGCGTCACCACATCAATGAGGTAATCGCGCACTTCATCGGCAACTGTTCTCAGTGCTGATTCTGGAAGTTGCCGAAGGTCATCTGGCGAATTAATGTGGTGTAGGTACTGATACGTTGCCATCTATTCGACGATTGTGTTTGAATGCAAGGAACGTTCGACACGAG
>JBBIUD010000074.1:0-7363 GCA_037440485.1 Chlorobiota bacterium | reverse complement strand
TGTTTCGCTCGGATACAGCAGGTCTGCTGCAGCCGCGACAGCCTGGCGATAGAGCTGGTCGGCGTTAAGAGTGCTGGATGTCTGTGCCATGGCTTAGCCTAAATAGGCACGCAGTTCTTTCGAGCGCGAGGCATGCCGCAAACGACGAATCGCTTTTTCTTTGATCTGGCGAACACGCTCTCTGGTAAGCCCAAGCTTTTCGCCAATCTCTTCGAGCGTCAACTGTGGGCACCCGTCAACGCCGAAGTAATACCGAATGACGGCTGCCTCTCGCTCTGGCAGGGTTGACAGCGCTTGATGGATTTCGTAGCACAGCGATTCATGAATCAACTCAGCATCAGGCGGCGGCTGTGATTCATTGGGGAGAACATCGAGCAAGCGACTTTCTTCACCGTGAACAAAGGGCGCATCAATTGAGAGATGGCGTCCCGAAATGCGCATCGTCTCGGCAATTTCGTTTATGTTCATTTCCAGCTCTTCAGCCATTTCTGCTGCTGTCGGTTCCCGCTCATACCGCTGCTCCAGCTCGCTGAATTTTTTGCTGATTTTATTGAGCGCCCCAACACGATTGAGAGGGAGGCGCACAATTCTTGATTGCTCCGCCAATGCTTGGAGAATGCTCTGCCGAATCCACCACACCGCGTACGAGATAAACTTGAATCCCCTGGTTTCATCAAAACGTTTGGCTGCCTTGATAAGTCCCAAATTCCCTTCGTTGATCAAGTCGCCCAGCGACAACCCTTGATTTTGGTATTGCTTTGCAACGGAAACAACGAACCGAAGGTTAGCTTTGACAAGCTTGTCGAGTGCTGCTTCGCCTTCGGGACCGCCTTGCCGAATCTTACGAGCAAGCTCAATCTCCTCTTCCGGCGAAAGCAATTCGATTCGACCAATCTCCTGCAGATACTTGTCTAGTGATTGGCTTTCTCGGTTGGTATATTGTTTCGTTATGCGCATGCGTTCAGCAGCAGTAGTGGAACAAACAGCACCTGCAGGGTTCCTTTGACGGAAAAGGTGTTAGCTCTATTGCTCTCGTTCTGCATTCGTCTTGGGTGGTTGTGGGATTTGCCGCTTCGGGAGCATCTCCATAATTGCTCTCCGCTGGGCGGCGGTGAAAAACAACCATTGAGCTATTTCTTGTCGCGTTCGTTTGCAACCGATACACATTCGAGATTCTGGATCGAGTTTGCATATTTTTCGACAGGGAGATTCGATCTGAGATGAGTCAGCGATCTGCTCCATGAGTTGTCAGAAAAAATTTGCGATACCATGTGCTCTGTAGCATTGATACTGCTGCTTCAATTGCGACGTCCGACTGTAATTGCAGGTCAATCTGCTGAAGGTCGCTACAAAATCGGGCGCGTATTTCGTGTTCAAGGACGCGCGCAAGCTGTTTAGACGACTCAAGGGCAATTCGACTACGCTCAGCTTGAAGCACTTGGGCTAAACGTTCTGCATGCTGAACCGTTCGCATGCCCCACCCTTCCTGTTTGGCTTGAGCAATGAGTAATTGAGTTTTGCCGATCAGCGATGAATGATCCGGTTGTACACGCTCCAGGTGACGGATGAATGCCGCGACCAGACGCGTTGCATCGAGCGATGATGGCGGCACGTTCATTCGACTCGTGTAGGATGAAACAAAGCTCCAAATAGCATTTCGACCAATCGCAGCAGAAAGGCTATCCCGATCAACCGACGCCAGCACAGTATCGGGGATGATGCCTAAGCCGCTACGGATAGGTCGCCCAAGACGAAGGGTGCGGTACGTCTGCTGCGATTCAGAATCGAGACCACGGTGAATCCAACAGTCGGGGCAAAAATGTACCGTCTGCTGAATCGAACGTCCCGAGGGTGTGTAGTAGCGCGCTGTCGTCAATTTAAGTGCCGCGTTGTACGGCAAGGACACAACAGTCTGCACCAATCCTTTTCCAACCGTCGTATCACCGACGATAATTGCACGGTCGTTGTCCTGCAGAGCACCGGTTAATATTTCACTTGCACTGGCACTGCGGCTGTTGACAAGCACAATGATCGGTAGCGTGGTATCAACGTAGGGCATCGAACGCGCTCGATACACACGGACTGTTGATTGATTCCGACTTTTTGTAACAACGATCGTGTCGCCAGCCGGCAGAAACATCTCGGCGATTGAGACGGCAGCATCGAGCAGCCCACCAGGATTATCGCGCACGTCGAGGATGAGTCCACGCAATTCCTGCACCTGACGAAGTGAATCGAGTGCAAGCCGAAACTCTTCCGGCGCACGTCGCGAAAACCGCTCAAGACGGATAACCCCGATTCCACCATCCTTTATCGCTGCGTAGGTAACATTGCGCACCACTAATTCTTCTCGTTGCAACGTGACAGTCAACGTATCCTCGCCTCGACGCAACCACATCTGTACGCTAGTTCCGGCTGATCCGCGGAGATATTTGCGCGCGTCTTCGATATCGGGTGTGCTAATCAAGGTGGTATCAATTTTCAACACAATGTCACCAATCCGCACCCCAGCACGATGAGCAGAGCTGCCATGGCTGACACTGATAACAGTCAATGCGCTATCAATAACGCCAAGGCGAATTCCAACACCAACGTAACGCCCCCGGAGCAAAAAATCCAGATCGGTCGTTTGTTCCTCACGGTAGAATTCCGTGTACGGATCAAGCTTTGCAAGAACGTGGTGAATGGCTTCATCTACAAGTTCATCCGGCTGAATTTCATGAATGTACTGCTCATGAATTTCACGAATGATCATCCCAAACAATTCTGTTGCACGACTGAGCCGCACGTACGGTGCTTCTTGCATGCCGATCCATCCGAAGGCGGCAAGTCCAACAACAAGTACAAGCCCAGCAATCGTGCGACGTTTCATTGCCGATGGGGTTATGAAGTTGAACGCAACGCAACGGAAAAATACTCAACAAGCCGCTCAGCAACGATTCGCTCCTGCTGCATTGAGTCTCGATAGCGCACCGTCACAGTTCCGTCCTGAATCGTCTGCCCGTCCACTGTCACACAAAATGGCGTTCCAATTTCATCTTGCCGACGGTACCGACGACCGATCGCCCCGCTATCATCGTATTGAGTTTTCCAGTGGCGGTGCAAGTCACGGTAAATAGCCATCGCACGGTCGGGCATACCTTCTTTGTTGACAAGCGGCAAGACAGCGATTTTTATTGGTGCCAGCAGAGGATGAAATCGCAGCACCGTTCGCTTTTCTGTTTTCCCGTCTGCGGTAGGGACGTCTTCTTCATCAAAGGCTCCGCAGAGGAACGCCATCAGTGAGCGTGTTGCTCCAACGGACGTTTCAATGACAAACGGAATAAACTTTTCACCTGTGTATGGATCGGTGTATTCGAAACGTTTGCCGCTGTACTCTTGGTGACGCCGAAGATCAAAATCTGTTCGTGAGTGAATCCCCTCGATCTCTCCCCATCCGAATGGGAACTTGAACTCAATATCCACTGCAGCCGTTGCGTAGTGTGCAAGTTTATCGTGAGGTTTGAGCCGCAGCATATCGCTCCGCATTCCAAGCGAGAGGAACCATTCAAACCGCTGATCGCGCCAGTAATCGAAGTATTCTTGCTCGGTGCCTGGATGAATAAAGTACTGCATTTCCATCTGCTCGAATTCGCGTGTGCGATAGAGGAAGTATTTCGTGTTGATTTCATTCCGGAAAGCTTTCCCAATTTGCGCGATACCGAATGGCAACTTCCGTCGCGAACTATCGAGCACATTCTTGAAATTGACAAAGATTCCTTGCGCAGTCTCCGGACGCAAGTACACTACGTTGCTGGAATCTTCTACGGGTCCGACGTAGGTTTTGAACATCAAGTTGAAGTAGCGCACAGGAGTCCAATCACGTGTGCCGCTAACGGGGTCGGGGATCTGTGCCTCGGTGATGATAGCGTAATAATCATCTGCCGTTTGTGCCGAGCGAAGGCGCTCTGCGAGCGCATCGGCTTGTTGAAGCTTCCCTTTTGCGCGGAGACGCTCGATGTATTCCTCGATGAGTGTATCGGCGCGGTAGCGAGCTTTGCTGGTACGGTTATCAATCATTGGATCGGCAAATTGCTCGACGTGCCCGCTTGCCTCCCAGGTTCGCGGGTGCATCAGAATTGCTGCATCGAGTCCTTCGATGTCGTCGCGCAGTGTCATGGCTCGCCACCACTGCTCTTTGATGTTGCGGAGTAGTTCGACACCTAACGGACCGAAATCCCAGCACCCGTTGAGACCGCCGTACACTTCTGATGATTGGAAAACAAACCCTCGGCGTTTTGCCAAGGAAATGATTGATTCAAGAGTTACGCTCATGCGCCATCAAATCAAGAATTGACACTAACCTTTTAGGGCACCCGCCGTCAAAGCGGTGATTATCGTTCGCTGAAACACAACAAAGAGCACCAGAACCGGTAATGCTGCAATACTTGCACCTGCCATCAGATGCCCCCAGTCAATAGATTGCTTTCCAAGGTAAAATGCAAGCGCAACCGGGAGTGTGCGGTGCGATTCATCGTTTGTCAACAAGAATGGAAAGAGGAACGAATTCCAATTGGCAAGAAACGTGTACACAGCAAGGACGACTAACGCAGGACGCACCAGGGGTGCAACAATACCAAGCAAGACCGCTCTTTCATTTGCACCGTCAAGCCGTGCAGCATATTCTAGCTCAATCGGCAGTGACTGCATGTACTGGTGGAGATAAAAAATCCCAAACGGTGTTATCATCCACGGTACAATAAGCGCAGCGTATGAATTGATCCAACCAATCTCGACCATCAGCCGATAGAGCGGAATCATCAACACATGCGGTGGCAGCGCCAACATCCCGATAACGGTTGCCCAAATGATGGCTTTGCCACGAATATGCTTGCGAGAAAGTCCATAGGCTGCCAAAAAACAGAACACAAGATTGCTTGCAGTCACAGCAACCGCTACAATGACTGAATTCAGAAAGTACAAGCCAAAGCGATCGCTGGTGAGTGCATCCCAATAGTTCTGGAGCGTCCACGGTGAAACGACAAGCTCCACTAAGCTCCGATAGCGTTCTGGATTGTCGTGGAGCGATACAACAACCATCCACAGCATTGGGAACACCATGACAATAGCCCCACCAACTAATACACCGTAGCGCAGTGACCGAAAAAATCTATCGTGCATACTGTCTTCGATAGAGGTGGTGCCGACGAATGTAACGGTAAACGTGATCGTGTACCAAATATCGAATAGAGCGACCATTCGCACAGTACTGCCGAATCATGCTCGATGATACGTCGAGCGAGGGCATGCGAATACGCTGGATACGTGCTCCTGTGGATTCTAATTGATGCTGCGCAGCATCGAGATCAATATCGTTGCGTGGTGCTACCAGGAGAGTCACACGCTCGATAATGTCTTCCCACCGATGCCAGCGCGTAAACTGCACCAACTGGTCAGCACCGATGATCAGATGCAACACGTCCTGTGGTCGCTTCGCCTGAAGTGCTTCGATCGTGGCTATGGTGTAGGATAGTCCGTTCCGCTTGATTTCAAGGTCGAGCGCACGAAGTCGGGAATTTGTTCGTGCGACGATGCGCGCCATCATCCACCGCTGGTATGGTGTTGCATAGCCGCCTTCGGTTCGCAAGGGTGTTTGGTAGGCTGGGATGAGAAAACACGTATGCAACTGCGCCTGGTCCAGGCAGTGCTCAGCGAGAATACAATGCCCAATGTGAATGGGGTCAAACATTCCACCTAGGATGCCTATGCGCAGGCTCATTGTGAGCTGGTCTATGAAGCGTTAGCTTGGAAGAAGCGTTGAACGACTTGCGCGCCGACCATGGACAACGTTGAGCGGAACAAAAGTCCGACGTGGTTTGACTCGGGCAGCAAACTCATCCCAGAATTTCCGCAAGAACCCTTGCACTGGCCACGCCGCAGCATCACCGAGCGCGCAGATTGTATTGCCCTCAATCTGATTGGCAACGCTGAGCAGAAGGTCGAGGTCTTCTGTCGTTGCGTCACCGTCAACGATACGTCGTAAAATTTTTTCCATCCAGCCGCAACCTTCTCGGCACGGTGTGCATTGCCCGCATGACTCGTGATGATAGAAATGCGTTATCCGAAGTAAAACGCGAGGTATATCGGTGTCTTCATCCATCACGATCACACCGGCTGTACCAATGTAAGTGCCGAATCGTTTGAGATCTTCGTTGTTCATAACCACCCCGTCAATTTCATCACCACGGAGCGGAGGCATAGACGATCCACCCGGAATGACGGCTTTTACTTTCTTTCCGCCGGGGACACCACCGCCGATCTTGAAAATCAGATCAGTCAGCAGTGTATCGGTCGGTAGCTCGTACACACCGGGTTTGTTGATATGCCCGCTTAGCCCATAGAGCAATGTTCCTGGGTGACCGGCTGCACCGATGGCTGCATACTGTTCTGCGCCAAGACTGATAATAGCAGGCACAGTTGCTATTGTCTCGACGTTGTTGATCGTTGTTGGCATTCCCCATAAACCTTTCTGTGCCGGAAATGGCGGTTTGAAGCGTGGATAACCACGATCACCTTCGAGAGAACTCATGAGTGCTGTTTCTTCGCCACAGATGTATGCACCAGCACCTTTGTGAACAATAATATCGAGCCAATAATCTCCGCCAAAGGTTGATGTCATCGCTTTCCCCACATAGCCGGCTGCGTAGGCATCCGCGAGTGCCTGTTCCATTAGGCGCACCCACTTATGATATTCACCACGGATGTAGATGTACGCTTTCGTGATTCCCATCGCATAGCCAGCAATCAGAATTCCCTCGATGAGCTGATGCGGGTTATACTCAAAAATCTGCCGATCCTTGAACGACCCAGGTTCAGATTCGTCCCCGTTGACCGCAAGATATTTTGGTTTGTCGTTTCCCTTGGGCATGAAGCTCCACTTCAATCCTGTTGGGAAGCAGGCTCCACCGCGTCCCCGAAGACCAGATTTTTTCACCTCTTCGATAACCTGGTCTGGTGACATCGAAAGTGCCTTCCGATATGCTTGATAACCACCGTGTGCACAGTAAACATCGAGTCTGTGAAGCTCTGGAATTTGTGGCAGTACAAGGTGTGGTGCACTGTACATCGCAGAAATCAAAATTGTGATGCGCAAAAATACACGGCAACAACCGACTTTCATGGTGTTAGCGCATCAGCAACAACGCTTGTTCTCGAGCTGATAGTTCCTTCCAAGCACCAAGATCGAGCTTAAGCTCATCCAATCGGAGTTGACCGATTGCAACGCGAACAAGACGCAGTACTGGGTGACCAATGGCTGCAAACATGCGCCGCACCTGACGATTCTTTCCTTCGAATAGCGTGATTTCTACCCCATGGGTAGAAA
>JBBIUD010000073.1:0-7486 GCA_037440485.1 Chlorobiota bacterium | reverse complement strand
AATTCTCTGCGGTCAACACACCCGTGGACCGTCAACGCAGCCTTTGCAACGATTGGGCTGCGATTTGACTTCGAAACACCGCCCCAGAATCCACTGCCACCACCTCCGCCTCCGCCACCTCCGCCGCCACCAGCACAACCGCCCTCGATCGTGCTTCAGCTTGCGACATCAGAACCGGTCCTTGTGCAGGAAGCGATTGTGACGGAGACCTTCCCGTTACTGCCCTATGTTTTCTTCGATAGTGCATCGGCAGAATTGCCCGTGCGGTACCTGCCGCTGGTTGATCGGTCAACGTTTGCTGATAGCGTGCTACCACGCTCGACGCTCGGAATTTATTACCACCTGCTCCATATTCTCGGACGGCGGCTTGCTGCCGATTCGGCCGCAGTGCTCACCATTACCGGTACAACCGATGGCAACGAAGTGCCACTGGCTCAGCAATCATCGCTTGCACGAGCGCGAGCCGAAGCGATCGCAAAGTATCTGCGCGCAACATGGATGGTGCGACCACAGCAAGTGCTCGTTGCAACCAGCACAGCGCCAAGCATTCCATCGAATCCTGCATATCCCGAAGGCATAGTCGAAAATCGGCGTGTTGAACTATCGAGCAGCTCTCCCACCCTTTTTGCGCCGATTGTGCACGAACGGTTCCGAGAGTATGTGGTGCAACGGCGGCGGATTGCTCTCGGCGTGCGGCAACTGCCATCCAACGTCGTCGAGTGGGAGCTACGTGTTCGTTATCAGCAGACCGATGTCGGACACCGTGCTCAGCAGGGCACACCACCACCGTTGCTCGTCGTCGAACTCGACAGTGCCGCGGTAGCGCAGGTCGCAAGCACGATATTGGTACCCCGCGATTCACTCGAGTGCGAGCTAGTGATGCGCACCACCGCTGGGGATGAGCATCGCGCACGCTGTGCTGTGCCGATCGAGCGAACACTGAGCAAATTTGAGCGGAGCCGATTGAGCCTTGTCGTGTTCGATTTCGATCGCGCAGAGTTATCGCCGATCAACCGGGAGCTGGTACGGCGTTTTGTGCTCGATGCTGTCAAGCCACTGTCACGCATTCGCATAACCGGCACCACCGATCGCTTAGGCGAGGCAGCCTACAATCTCCAACTGTCGCAGGCACGGGCAGAGCAGGTGCGCCGCTTTATCGAGAGCCTCGTTCCCGCAGCGCGAATCGAGGATGTGCGAGGCATCGGAGCATCGCAACTCCCGTTCGATAACGCCATCCCGGAGGGACGCTATTACTGCCGAACGGTGACCATCTTGGTTGAAACTCCCCTGGAGTCGCCTGGCAAGTAGAGTGTTACCAAATCGTAACAGGCGGGAACACACATAACGGGATAGTTTCGCACCGTGTGTTGGTTCTCCTGTATTCGGTTGGATGAAATGTATTGTCGGCATTGTGCTTCTGGCGCAATGCACCGTCCTGCTGTGTGCGCAGACTGCCTGGTATGACCGTATTTCGCTGCGAGGCTATACTCAGATTCGCTACGTGCAACAGCATAACCGTGCGCAAGAATCGGTATGGTCCAGTGGCGGGCTTTCAATTCGCCGGGGACGCTTGATTCTATCGGGGTTTGTTAGCGATAACGTCTTTCTCTACATTCAGCCAGATTTTGCAGCATCGTTTGGCTCGGCGTTGAACGTGGTGCAATTGCGCGATGCATACTTTGACGTGTTTCTCGATTCGCTGCACACCTGGCGAGTGCGCGTCGGTCAAAGCAAGGTGCCCTTTGGCTATGAAAACATGCAATCGAGTTCGCTCCGGTTGCCCATCGAGCGGGCAGAGGTGCTCAATGTCGCGTCGGCTCCGGGTGAACGCGATATTGGTGTGTTTCTCTCGTGGGCATCACCGGCAGCACGGGCACTCTACGGCCGGCTGACCCGTAACGGGCAAAAAGGATCAGGCGATTATAGTTGCGTCAGCGTTGGTGTGTACAACGGGCAAGGCATCAACCGACCCGAACTCAACCGTACTGGAATGCGCGGGCTACCTATCCAATCGAGTTCGGGGACATGGTCATTGAGCCTGCTGTCCAGGCTTACAAAGGGCGGTATGTTGTACAAACATCGGCGACCGTCCAGCAGACCGAAGCTGATTATCGCGATGAACGGTATGCTCTCACACTGGCACTGTCACCAGCTCCAATCGGATTACTTGCCGAATACGCCTGGGGACATGCGCCGCGCTATACACCTCCGACAAATGGTGGCGGCGGTTATATCCGCTCTGGACGAATCGAAGGAGGATTCGCAACGCTATTCTACCGTGCGCAGCTTGGACCATACCGTGTGTTTCCCTTTGTACGGTGGCAGACGATGCACGGCGGGGTCAAGTCGCTTCAGGATGCGCCGATGACCGATCTTGTGCAATGGGAAGGCGGGATCGAATGGCACCTTTCGCCGACGCTCGAACTCACGGTGGAGTACATGTGGAGTGACCGCCGAACCGAAAGTTCCACCGGAATCGCTCGCCAGCAAAATGATGCCGTCTGGCTTCAATTGCAGGTCAACTACTAAGCAATCACCAAACAGCACGCAACCAACAAACAGCGGTGTTGTGCTCAGGCTTCAAGGGGGACAAACGTAAATCGAGCACCGTCGAATAGCCCGCGGTCACTGAGCTTGAGCGATGGAATAACCAGCAGTGCCATAAACGAGAGCGTCATCAGCGGTGAACCGAGTTCTTTAGCTTGCCGATCCAACGCTGAGTATTGCTGTGCTACACGGTAGCCCGTCTCGTTACTCATCAACCCAGCGATGGGCAGTGGAAGCACATGACAGTTGGTGCCCTGGCAAACGGCAACACCACCACCGCATGCAATGAGTGCATTGATGGCGGTGGCAAGTTCGTCGGGGCTGGTGCCAACGGCAACGATATTGTGCGAATCGTGTGCGACGCTCGATGCCAACGCGCCCTGCTTCAAACCAAAACCATGGATGAATCCCACAGCAGGCGGTGCAGAGTGATAGCGGTTGACCACTGCAATCAGCAAAAGGTCCCGCTCAACGTCGGGTGCGTAGAAACCGGAGCTGATACGGGCATCGAAGGTCAGATGGTCGGTGATGAGCTGCCCATCGCGGGCACCGATGACGCGTATGGTTGAGCTGCGCGCTGGAATGAGGAAATCCTCTGGGCGTACTTGTGTTGCTGCCCAGCGGTTTGGTCTATCGCAGGGCAATGCTTTATGCAGGGGTTCTCCCTGGCGCGCTACACACCGACCAGCGACGAACGTTTCCAGAACAGTGAACGTTCGCAGTGATTCGACACTGATGAAGTCTGCGCGGTCGCCAGGGCGGAGTAACCCGATTGAAAGGCGATAGTGCTGAGCAGGGTTGAGCGAGGCTGCCCGCAAGACGTCAAAAAGGTTGTAGCCCGATTGCACCGCGCGGGCAACGATGCGGTTGATGTGTCCAGCGATTAGTTCGTCTGGGTGAAGATCGTCGGTACAGAACATGACGCGCTCTGGGTGCGTGCCCAGCAAGGGATGCAGTGCAGCAAAATTTCGTGCGGCAGAGCCTTCGCGAATGATGATATGCATGCCAGCGGTGATTTTGTCGAGGGATTCCTCGAGCGAAACGCATTCGTGATCGGTACTGATGCCAGCGGCAGCATAGGCAGCAGCATCATCGCCATGCAAACCGGGAGCATGTCCATCAACAGGTTTGCCAGCAGCTCGAGCAGCGGCGATTTTTGCCATCACCTCTGGGTCTTGTGCGAGAACACCTGGATAATTCATCACCTCCGATAGGTACCCGATCCGCTCATCTGCAAGAAGCTCGGCAACCGATCGGGCATCGAGCGTTGCACCGGCAGTTTCGAACACAGTTGCTGGTACGCACGAGGGTGCACCGAACAGAATAGGAAATGCTGCACCGACCGCGTTGGCAAGCATCCACTCGACGCCATCAGTACCAAGGACGTTTGCGATTTCGTGCGGATCGCTCACGGTTGCAATGGTACCGTGCACGGCGGCAAGGCGACTGAACTCAGCAGGCGGCAGCATCGAGCTTTCAATGTGAACGTGCGCATCTATAAAACCAGGCAACAAATATGGTGGTCCGCCATCTCCCTGGTGCAGAACACTGATCCGCGCAATACGGTCGCCCTCGATGATGATTTCTCCCCAGTAGAGCGTCCGCTGGTGAATATCAACAATGGTACCTTGGTAAATCATGAAAGGAATTTTGATGGTGCACCGCTGGTAAAATTACGCCAGCAGCAGCCAGCCGAGCAACACCGCAGTGCCAATACGAACTGCTCGCAGAACAGCAGGCTGCACCAGATACGAACGGAAACGATCGAAGATGAAGACTGCACCGAGCGTACAGCCGATAATCACAATTGCAGCGAGCATCCCTTCACCAAGCGAGAGAGCGTTCGGCTTGAGTCGTGCAATGCTATCGGTCCACGGCGTTCCATAGAGAAGGACTAAGTGGAGCACATAAATGGTCAAACCCTGTTTGCCGAACAGCACCAGGAGCGATTGAATGGGACGTACCAGTGGAAGAATCAGTGAAACGACCGCAATGAAAATTAGCACAACACCTTCACGAATCGCCACACCGAACGGTGTGTATCGGTATATGTCAGCCGATGGGAAGAGCACTGCGCCGCTAAAGCCAAGCCCAAGCAAGACCACGCCGGCGATCAGTGCAACAGCTCGCAATCGAGATCGGTTTTCGGTGCCCGTACGGCTTAGAAGAGTACCCATCCACGCACCGGCGAACATATAGGCGGCGAATGGAAAGACAGGAAACAGCGAGCCGCCATCGTAGCTAAGGTATGCTGCCAGTGCCGACGGCATGTGGTCGTACCACTGGATTTGATGCACCAGTGGCGTCAGAAGAGCAACACCAAGCGTCAGCACCAGGGTTGCTCGCTCGAAGGTGTGCTGGCGTGGAAAAAACAACGCTGTGCACACCAGCACAAGAAGACTTACCGCGATGAGCTGCAGAATATTGACCTGCACAAATGCATTCCAGGCGGACTCTTCGATAAACGGTAGCTCGTAAAAATGGCGGACTGGCAGCACGAGCAGATACCCAACAGCCAACAGTTGAATCGCGCGAAGGGTTCGGCGGCGAAGGAGCGCTGTTTCGATCGTGCCCGCCGGAGTGCGGCGAAGTGTCAGCGAAAACAGAATCC
The DNA here is from genome assembly GCA_037440485.1 of Chlorobiota bacterium. Taxonomy (GTDB): domain Bacteria; phylum Bacteroidota; class Ignavibacteria; order Kapaibacteriales; family NICIL-2; genus NICIL-2. The sequence continues at coordinate 2,328 of JBBIUD010000073.1, read as the reverse complement.
CGGAGATGGTCAAGAACACAGGTGCTGTGATACCCCGCCACCAGTGCCAGAGCGACCACGGAGGACGCGATATGTCTAACTGCTCCGGCTGTACCAGCGCACTGAGCACATGCCCTGCCATCATGAAGAGCATGGCGATAAATTTTGCTGCGTCAAGCTCGAACAGGCGTCGGGAAGAAACCGTCATTGCTGGATAAAACATACACCTACGACGCAAAATTGCGGCACCATTGGTGAACATTCGATGAATAGCAGTGCTGGACTTGAGTGCAAAATCTATTCTCCCTTAAAAAAGCAGCCGAGGGAGCAGCGACGGCTGCTCCCTCGGCATGACGCACACACGCTCTGCTATTACACCCTCGTTTGCTCTGCCCACTCTATGCGAAAGCAGCCACACTCCTCTGCACGTGGCTTGATGCATGCAGCGCACTCATTGGCACGTCGGTAGCTCGCGTATTGCAACCTGCGCCTGGATTGAAAGAAATTTGTCCCCGTATTTGCCACATGCTAACGGGAAAAATTGCGCGGCGATGGGATCGGAAAACTTCTCACGGATTTTTTGTTTGATCATCGAGATTGCTTTTCCCAGCATATCAATCTGCTCATCAATCGAGCTGTGTGTGTGCGCGATCTTTTTGCATCGGTACCTGTGATATGTACACAGTTGCTCGTAGAGATCGAGAAAACGGATCCACTCGTTATCGGGTAAGTGCTTGCCCCAGGAAATAGGTTTTTCTGCGGTCGCGACCCACCAGTACACCGCCAGTTCGCGAAGGCTCAAGGGAATTTTAATGCCGTCAATGCAAAGGTATCTACTGCGAAGATCAAGCTCGGCACATCGCGGTGTTAAGCTGGCGTAGAGTTGGTCTTGCGTGATCGCGACGAGCATGTTATAGCTGAGGTGGTCCGGTTCCTTCTGGATGTATTTATTCAGAAAGGGGCGCAGACGGATAAACGGAATATCGGTAACGGTAACAGCACTGCTTGACGGATCATCCGGATAAAATGCACCACTTGCTGAAAACTCATCATTGGCTAACACGTAGTAGAGCTGATCGCGCTCTCGTCCAAATAATGCAATGCCAAAAGCTAACAAAACACTCATAGGCTTTCGTCCTCCCGCCAGTGAGACATGAACCACTGTGTCGGGGTCGCACGTCAGACGTGCTAACAGCGACAGCACTATATTGCCATAGGCAATCCAATTCAGCTCGTCGGTGATTGTCAGGATATTCGGTTGCATCAGCCCTCGGCTTGGGGTGCTGCCGAGTGTCTGATTGAGCTTTCGCCAGTGAGTCAGGAACGACGGGCTGTAGAGAATTTTCTCACCCGTGCTTGTGGTGATGACATAGCAGTCAGCCCAGTCAATATTTTTCTGGACCTTGAGTGCCCATAAGGTTTCTGTAACAATCTGCGGAGTAGTACCGCAGCTAAGTACGACAATGTGCTTCATGGTGTCACTATGCGGTAAGTGTTACAAGAGGGTGGAGGAAAAAACATGCATAACACATTACTGGCATTACAATCACTTTGCATATGTATTCAAGCATCTATTTTTTGCATCTACGCATATTGAACGTGTCGCTCCGGGGACCGGTCGAGCAGCTGCTGGTGTGTGCACACTATCCGTTCAAGTTTTGAGCACGTGAACAGAAATGGCAGCGGTGCTTCCCGTGCGGGTATCGCTAATACGCTGGCAGTAGTTGTTCACCGTATTCAGTGGGGATGGTCCCGTGCAGAGGAGTAGTGTTTTCGCCTGCTGTGCGTTGAAGTAGTAGCATAAGCGATCTGCTGCTGAGGCGGCAGCATACCGCGCTGAGAAGAGGGGTTCAGAAAGAAGCAAGTGTGCATATGGTACCTCCATGGTGTGTGTGGATAAATCCTGACAGTGTGTGGCTCGATGCATAGTGCCGTTGATACGTTGGTTGGTGCGTGCGCTGGCGCATCGAGGATATGTCGAGCTGCTGTTCCCATGGCGGTCGGCAGATCCGGCAGGGGGTATAACCGCGTCGGATAGCCTCGTCGAGCTGTATTGGAATGCGGCTACGTCGCAGCGAGCGGCACCAGTCGCGGTGGTAGCGGATGCCGGTGCGGGTGATGTACACGATTGTGTCCGGCATCGGTTGTTCTGCGAGCGCGTGCTCCTCCGGAGCACTTATCGCCAACACAAAGACAATCAGTATGCCAAGTCCGCGGCGTAGCCAGCGGAGTCGTATGTGTCTCATGGCTTCACCACCGAAGGAATGTAACCTCATAGCCAATGACAAAACCAGCCATCACCGTCGTGCTGCGAAATCGTTGGTCGGTTTGGGCGGTCAGTGCGATGCC
>JBBIUD010000072.1:0-7503 GCA_037440485.1 Chlorobiota bacterium | reverse complement strand
CAGTGCAACAGCGATGCCGAGCGTGATTTGCAGCACTACAGCCACCACAAGCATCCACAGTGCGCGTGTGACTGATGGCGTATAGCCACACTGCCGCCGCACCGCACGCCATAGCAGCGGCAGGAGCGACAACCCAATAAACGGTAGCCAGCGATGGATAAACAGGACCGTCACCGGTGACTCGAGCAGGTTGAGCCATGCCGGCTCGACAAACGAAAAAAGCCCGCCGGGAATGAGAGCACCAAACATGAGCGGCCAGGTATCCGACAGATACCCCGCCTTCAAGCCGGCTGTCATGCCGCCATAACTCAGTTGCACCACAAGGATGCCGAGCGCAATGAGCACCGCGCGCGCAGCAGAATTCGACCACTGCCGGCGAGGTTCTGCCGGCAGTCTCATGTCCCGTAGCGTCCAGACTGTCAACGCAATCAGCGACAGTGCTAGCAGCAAATGTGCCGTGAGCCGAATATGGCTAACCGCTGGTTGATCGACCAATCCACTGGCGACCATCAACCAACCCATGACAGCTTGCGCAACAAATAAGGCACCGATGGCGACGACCTTTCCTCGCTGCGGAGGGGGAATCCGTCCTTTGATCCAAAACCACATGAACGGGAGCGCAAAGTAGAGTCCCACTGCCCGCGCTAACTGACGGTGAATCCACTCGATCCAGAAAATGTACCGATACTCTTCGAGTGTCATGCCGCGATTGACTTTCTGGTATTCGGGCGTCTGTTGGTATTTGGCGAATTCTTCCTGCCAAGCGCGCTCCGACAGGGGCGGTATGGCACCGCTAACAGGATTCCACTCAACGATCGAAAGTCCTGACCGCGTCAGCCGCACAAAGCCACCAACGAGGACCATCAGCGCTACCAGCACAGCAAAGCCACCGAGCCAGCGGCGCACCGTGCGGTGCTCAGAAAAAGGGTGCATGGGTGATAGACCGGTTCAACCGACAACACTGTGCCGCAAAACTACGGACACACCCTTGCCGGTTCCGGAGCGCTATGCAATAGCCAGACTACGCCGCCGATGCGGGAGCTTTTACAATCGCACCGATTGCGAAGCCTGCCAGAGTCCACCCCACAACTGCATCGGCAATCATTGCCATGGTGTAATCGGCGGGATAGTAGAGCCAATTCATGGCGGGTAGATGATCGGCAACAGCAAGGAAGACGCCCAGAATACCGCAAAACGAAACGCGTTGCCAATACGACCCGGCGGCAGCCGTGCTTCGCGACAGAAACCACGCGGCTATAAATGCTGCAGCGATGTAGATCAACAATCCCAGGATAAATTGACTGGTCATCATGGGATCGCGACCTGCAGGGTGGTACATGACCATGCCGATTGGTCCGCGCATGTGCCGTTCCATCCACTGCTGCTGTGCAGCGTGCTGTTTGGTCGGATCAGTATGGTCGGCTGCTTCCATACTAGGAAAGTAGTACACCCCGCCACTGGGCACGCAGCGTTGTAACGTTGCGATAACGCTGTCCTCGTTCGGCAGTGGGCGCATCGTCATGATGTGATGGGGCAGAACGGTCCACGCAACCATTCCCCAAACGTAGAACACAAGCCCACCGAGCAATGCTGCCACAAGAAGCTTTTTCATCGGATCACCTCGGATAATGCTGAACATGCTTTTTCCTCTGCAGTCCCAAGCCACAGAGTTCAACGTGCAGGTCGAAAGTACGGAACGCTCTCGGTAAGCTATCGGCGTAGGCGGGCAACGACCAGATATTGCACGATCAAAAATGGTCGTGCTATACCCAGCGTTGCAAGGGTGAGTACTGCAGTCTTCCAACTCCGGCTCCGATTACAGCCGACGATCTGGGCAGTATATCCGGTCGTCGCAAAAAGCTGCTCGATCGTGTGACGTGTGAAAAACCGTAGATGCGTGCGATCGAGAATTCCACTGGGTTCGTACTCGAAGCGGTCGAAGATAATCTTCGCCAGCACGCGAAGGTGGCGAATATTCGGGATGCTCGCAATCAAGACCCCACCAGGCGCAAGCAGTCGCCGCAACCGACGGAGCACTTCCCACGGATCGCGGAGATGTTCGAGGACGTCGGCACAGAGGATGCAGTCGAAATAACCATCGGGATAGGGTAGCTCCATGTGCTCGACGTCACCAACGAACACAGCGTCCAGATGCTGGGCTGCGTGCTCGGCAACCGTCGCGACGTACTCAACGCCGACAGCTTCGGCAACACCGAGCATTTGTTTTGCGTACCGGGCGGTCAACCCAGCACCACACCCGACGTCGAGCATGCGCTTCGTCCCGGATGGAACGTAGCGGAGCACATCGTGGCGGATCAGGTGGTAGTAGTCGTTCCGTTCGGTCACGGCTGGTCAGCCTCTGGACGTGAGTGGTCGTCGGGAAGCGTGCACTGTGGCGGACCCATCAATCGGTGGCGATGGCGTGCAATGTAGTCGTAGGCAGCATCTCGAATCAGGGCGGGTACGGCATAGAGCACCAGCGCAATCAATTTCCACCAACCACCGAGCCGCCAGAGTATGTGCACGACCGCACGCGAGCGCGTGTAGATTCGCTCAGCATCTCGAACGATCACGCTTTCCGGCGAGGTAATGCCCAGTGAGCGCAGGGAAGCAAAGCGAAATTGCCGGCGCCGATCACGACGGCGTATCCATTGCGCGGTGCGATTGCAAAGCACGCACTCATCATCAACATAGACCACGGGCGATTGGCTCGCCGTCATCGGTGTGGGGAACGATTATTCAGCAACGTGCGCTTCGCTGGCAATGCGGACGAGCATATCCGCCCGCGCACGCTCGGCTTTGAGCTTTGCGCGACGGTGGAAATCGGTTTCCTGTTCTAATTCGGCATCGAGACGATCGCGCTCAGCGGCAGCGCGGACGGGGTCTATTTCCTCGGCTCGCCAGACCTCCTCGGCAACAACGCTGACGCGGTTGTGTTTGACCTCGACAAAGCCGCCCGTGACGGCAAACACCTGCTCATCGCCATCACTATCGAGCACGCGAAGTGCGCCCAAGTCCAGCGTCGAGATAATCGGCGCGTGGTTGACCAAGACCTGAAACGGCGCTAATCCGCCGGGCAGGGTTACGGCTTGAGCTGAACCGCTATAGAGCGTGCCCTGGGGTGTGACAATTTCGACATGGAGGTGCGTACTCGGCGTCATTATGCTCTGGCGTTGTGTGATTAGATGGCACCGGCTTTTTTCGCTGCGTCAACGACTTCGTCAATCGTGCCTTTGTAGGAGAAAAATTGCTCCGGCACTTCGTCGAGTTCGCCATCGAGAATTGCTTTGAAGCCAGCGATCGTGTCCTCGATTTTGACGTATCGCCCTGGAAATCCGGTGAACTGTTCAGCGACGTGGAACGGCTGGGAGAAGAACTTCTGGATTTTCCGCGCACGGTACACGGTGAGTTTGTCTTCTTCAGAAAGCTCGTCCATGCCCAAAATGTTGATGATGTCCTGCAAGTCTTTGTATGCCTGGAGAGTACTTTTGACTCGCATTGCGGTCTCGTAGTGCTCCCGCCCGACGACGTTTGGATCGAGAATACGCGACGTCGAATCCAATGGGTCAACGGCCGGATAAATCCCCAGCTCGGCGATCTGACGCGAGAGCACGGTTGTTGCGTCCAGGTGGGTGAACGTGTTCGCCGGTGCCGGGTCGGTCAGGTCGTCGGCGGGCACGTAGACTGCTTGCACCGAGGTAATCGAGCCGCGGTCGGTCGAGGCAATGCGCTCCTGAAGAGCGCCCAACTCTGTTGCCAGTGTTGGTTGGTATCCCACTGCCGAGGGCATCCGCCCAAGTAGCGCTGATACCTCGGATCCTGCCTGGACAAAGCGAAAGATGTTGTCAATGAACAGCAGCACATCGCGCCCTTCTTCGTCGCGGAAGTATTCGGCGATCGAAAGCGCCGTCAATGCAACGCGAGCACGCGCCCCCGGCGGCTCGTTCATCTGACCGAAAACCATCGCCGTTTTCCCAATCACACCGGACTCGGTCATTTCCAAGTAGAGGTCGTTGCCTTCGCGCGTGCGCTCGCCGACACCGCCAAAGACCGAGTATCCGCCGTGTTGCTTAGCGATGTTGTGAATGAGTTCCTGGATGATCACCGTCTTGCCAACACCGGCACCACCGAAGAGTCCGGTCTTACCGCCTTTGGTGTATGGTTCGATCAGATCAATCACCTTGATGCCGGTTTCGAACATTTCCTTTTTGGTCGAGAGCACCGAAAATTTCGGTGCAGGCCGATGGATAGCGTATTTTTTGCGTCCGTTGATGGGACCTTTTTCGTCAATCGGATCGCCGGTAACATTGATCAAGCGCCCAAGCACTTCGGGACCGACCGGCACGCTAATCGGTTCGCCTGTGTCGTAGACTTTCATGCCACGGACTAATCCATCGGTAGAGTCCATGGCGATCGTGCGCACGCGATCCTCACCCAAATGCTGCTGCACTTCGCAAATGAGCACTTCTTCCGCGCCCTGATTGTCCAACGATGGACGCGGTATGCGCACCGCATTCAAAACCGGCGGCAATTGTCCATTGGGAAATTCGACGTCCACAACCGGACCGATAACCTGTACGATATAGCCTTCGTTCATGATAGGAACCACGTTGTCGGTGACAGGAAACGGCGGCCAACCCGCACGGCGGGGCCGGCGCAAGCACGTGAACGCAAAATTACGAAGTCGCCGAGGAGTTTGTGTTAGTTGGTCGCAGTGCTAGTGGGCAAATCATCGTCGTAGGTCAGTGTGATGACGGCACTGCTGCCGCACGCGCACTGAATCCGCAACGTCCGGACAATACCGTAAGCATCTTTTTCAAGCACGACAGCGATCGGTGAATGTCCGGCTTCGTCGTGGGTACCAATGACGGCTGGGGTTGGTGCTGCAGCGACGTACTCAGCAGGGAGGAGCGATCCGGGCGAAGCACCGCGACGCACTGCTGGGATATATGGCACCTCTAGAAAGTCCTCAAACACAGTCTCCCGGCTGGGAGGATTGACCAATTCACCGCTATTCATTGCAGCTTACCAACTCATGGTGAGACCTGTCCGAGGAATGGTGCGACTCGAGGGCGTGCAATGCGGTCTCGATCCAGCCTCGCGCATTTGCCAATGCCTCTGCCGGAGCTATACTGTGCGTGCAATCACTCGATAGTGGTGTAATCTCACCCAGCATGACCTCGCAGGTTGCCAGAGCATCGCTAACGAATGCACCATGCTCATCTTCGCGCAGGGCAAGCGCTTCGATACTGGAAAGGTAAGGATTCCCCGGATAGTCGCGGTCCAATCCAGCACGTGCAATCTCAGCAATGGCAGCACACGCATGGTAGGTCGAGTAGCACTGCACCTGCAACTGGGAAAGGACTCGTCGCAGTGCATCAACAATCTCGTGCAGCAGAATAGCACGATCGCCCTGCCACGGCTGGCAACCGACTTGTTTCTCCAGCACCGCAATGGTGGTAGAAAGATTGCGAAGCTGCTCGGTGAGGTTTTGACTCGATTGGCAGTCAGTGCTCACAAGATTCCATGCATTCAGAGTGTATCCTGCCGCTATTTATCGGCTGTTGAACACAAACGTTGAGTGGTCACAGCTAAGAATCGGAAAGAAGATGCATTCGCCGTTCAGCAGAACAACCGTCAGCAGATGCAAGCCCTGCTCGAGCGAAGTCAACGGGCAATGGAGATAGCGACCATCGTAGCTATAGCCTGGAGTACGCTGCTTTCCTGTTAGCGATGTCAGCACCACTGCTGCTGGTGTTGTGGGTAGCGGAACAAGTAGCTCTCCCCCGATGATTTGGAGCGCCGGGTGCGCACTCGATCCATCAACGAAGCTGGCTCGCGATGGCGTATAGTACACACGTACCAAAAAGCGCTCCAGCTCTGCAGTTGTGCCGCGAAGCGTGTCGGCACGCTGCCAGCCAAAGACGACTCGTGCCAGGACACCTCCCAACCGATCGGTCACAACGACCGAATCAATACCGCGCGGCAGCGGATACTCCCACGAAAAAATGAGTAGATCACCACGACCGTAAAACTTCGGCGTTACATTCAGGCTGTACTCAACGACAAACTGCTCCGTGGGCGAGCCCGGGTATGGTCGGACATCGGTATAGCTGAGATCGGTAATGTTATCGGTCGTAATCTCGAACGCGGCGTGGAATCCATCAGGTGGATGTCCGGGAATGGGGTATTCACCGAGCTGTAGATCCAAGCCGTCGGTTGCAGTAGAGTCAATACCACACCGTAATTGGATGCTCCTGTTCTCATCACCAACGAAAAATGAAAGGTCAATGTGTGGCTGCTCTTGGGCAGCAACGGTTGCCAGAGCAAAAGCAAGCACTACGGAAAGGCAGCGTAGATTCATGGCTACAGTCAGAACAGGTGGTACATAAAAAATGCGGGGCACCGATGCAATGCCGGTGCCCCGCGAGAAATGGACGCTTCGGTGATTGACCGCTTAGCGTATGACTGTTACACGATACGCTGTAGAATAGGTACCGCTTAGCATCTTGACGATGTACGCACCGGCTGGCAGTGTTTCGGTGTTCAACTCGAAGGTCGTCTGACCAGGCGTGAGCAGTCCATCGAAGATGCGAGCGACTTCTTGACCGAGCGCGTTGTGGAGCGAAATGGTCGTATGCTGCGTTTCCGGCACAGAGACGCGCACCTGTGCCGATTGCTCAACCGGATTCGGCGTAACGCTGACATCGTAGCCAATTTCTTGTGGTGTCTGGCGGAGCAGACGAACAGCCGTCACGTTTGGATCAGTCAGCGTCAGGCTCGATCCTGGCAGGAGCCGTCCGATGACTTCACCCGTGGTCGCATCGAGGACAGTGTAGGCGCTCGTGCTCTTGGCGACACGGAGCGTCAGCGGATACGTCGCACCTTGCACGCGGACGATCGGGTTAGCATCGCTCGCAACGAGGGTATTGCTGCTGAAGCGAACATCGAACATGCCGTGCGGCGGCAGCGGTGGCATCTCAAACTGGCTAGCATCGGCAGCAATCCGTCCTTCGCCAAGGTAGAGCATACCTTCGCGGTCGGCAGCATCGCGGATTGTTAGTTGTGCAGCTGTTGCCAACACGGCAAACTCAGCATCGCTCGTTGAGCCACGCGTTGTCGGTGCAGACACGTTGTAGAAGCCTTGTCCACGCACCTTGATCCAATAGCCCTTGCCCGGTGTCAGCTCGGAAACAGCACGATAGCCGCGGTTGGTTTGGTATTCGTACACAAACGTCAGTGGTACACGAATCGGAGGCGTTCCACCTGTAGTAGCAGGCTCGAACGTGATTCGGTCAATATTGACGGGCACTGAGAGTGCACCAACGGTGTTCCATCCATCATAGACGCGCACTGGGAACAGGCGGCTATTGATTTGCTTGACGAGCACGCCAGAAATGACGGTGGTGTCTGGATTGGGGAAGCGTACAAAATAGCCCACCCCCACTTTCAAGCGTTCTTCTTGTTGGTAAATGTCCTGCGAGAACTTAATCGGCGTCACAC
>JBBIUD010000071.1:0-7526 GCA_037440485.1 Chlorobiota bacterium | reverse complement strand
TTATCCGGTGGAGGTGTGGCAGTCGGAGAGGACCCGCCGTTTTTGGCTTGTGGCATCTTTCGAGGCTCCAAAATGTTCGTCGCAAAAATATCGCTTCACTGGAAAAGAAAAAACGCCGGATAGGGTTGCCTACCCGACGCAGAACTGTTATCGCACTGAAAGAGTTTAGTCTTGGTGTAGTTTGCGACGAATCTTTCGCTCCGACATGCCGCGCAAGTAGAACAGTTTTGCCCGGCGGACGTGTCCGCGACGCTCGACGGTGATTTTCTCGATAAACGGTGAGTAGAGCGGAAAGATGCGCTCAACCCCGACACCGTTGGAAATTTTTCGAACACGGAACGTCTTGTTGATTCCGGAGCCGCGTTGGGCAATAACGACGCCCGTGAAATTTTGGATACGTTCTTTGTCGCCTTCAATGACGCGAAGCGACACAGTCACCGTATCGCCCGGTCCAAATTCGGGCATTGGTTGCCCACCCCGGAGCGCATGTGCTTGCTCGATGAGCATCTGCTCGACTTTCTGCAGCTTATTCATTGCTGTTGTGTGTTCGTTTGAAGTAGTGCTGTCCAATTACAAGGTGCAAAAATACACGCTAACCATCCTTTAGCTGAAAGAATCACAGTATTTTTGCTGCCTTCAACGCTTGCTATGGCACCACAGATACCGATGGAGCTTTACCGAAACTTCTGCATTATCGCACACATTGACCACGGAAAATCCACACTCGCCGACCGGCTGCTGGAGCGCACCGGCAGAGTCACTGCTCGCGAGATGGTTACCAACCAAATTCTCGACGATAACCCGCTCGAACAAGAACGCGGGATTACGATCAAACTCCACGCCGTGCAAATGGATTACACCGCACGCGATGGAAAAACATACACACTCAACTTGATTGACACGCCCGGTCATGTTGATTTTTCATACGAAGTTTCGCGATCGTTAGCGGCGTGCGAAGGTGCACTTTTGGTCGTTGATGCCACCCAAGGCGTCGAAGCGCAAACCATATCGAATCTCTTTTTAGCGGTGGATGCAGGGTTGGAGATTATTCCGGTCATCAACAAAATTGACCTGCCCAGCGCCGAAACGATGATTGAAAACGTCAAAGCCCAGATCATTGACCTAATTGGCTGCAGGGAAGATGAAATTTTGCTTGCATCAGCGAAGGTAGGTATCGGTATTGATGAGATTCTTGAAGCGGTCGTTCAGCGCATACCGCCACCGTCGGGTGATCCAAACGCGCCACTGCGTGCGCTGATTTACGATTCACTCTACGATCCATACCGAGGCGTTGTCGTCAATGTGCGCATCTTTGATGGCACGCTCCGCGAAAAGGACAAAGTCTTGTTCATGGCAACCGGACAGGTGTACGAAGTAGATGAGGTCGGAGTCCTCTACATGGAGCAACACCGCACCGGTGAACTCAGCGCGGGAAACGTCGGATATTTTACAGCGGCAATTCGTCGAGTTCGCGACACCAAGGTTGGTGATACAGTCACGCACGCGCAACGCCCGTGTGCCCAGCCTATTGCTGGATTCCGCGAGGTCAAACCGATGGTGTTCAGCGGTATCTATCCTGCCGATAGCGATGACTTCGAGGACTTGCGCGACGCACTCGAAAAACTTTCGCTCAATGACGCGGCAATTCACTTTGAACCCGAAACGTCAGCAGCGCTTGGTTTTGGCTTTCGCTGCGGGTTCCTGGGATTGCTCCACATGGAGATCGTCCAGGAGCGTCTGGAGCGTGAGTTCAATCAGACTATTGTCACTACTGTTCCAAACGTGCGTTACCTTGTGCGACGAACGGATGGAACGGAGCTTTGGGTAGAAAACCCAGCGCAAATGCCCGAACCAGTCAAGATTGCTGAGATATTTGAACCCTACATTCGTGCTCAGATCATCACTCCGACCGAATACATTGGACCGATCATGCAGCTATGCATCGAGCGACGCGGCACTCTGCTCGGTCAGCATTACTTGACGCAAACGCGAGTAGATATGAGCGTTGAATTACCGCTCGCTGAGGTTGTATTTGATTTCTATGACAAACTCAAGAGCATATCGCGTGGATACGCTTCGCTCGACTACGAATACAGCGACTATAAACCAGGTGATCTTGTCAAGCTCGACATTCTACTCAACGGCGATCCGGTGGATGCACTCTCGACCATTGTCCATCGGCAGAAGGCATACGAATGGGGCAGACGGTTATGCTCGAAATTGAAAAAAATTATCCCTCGCCACTTATTCGAGGTCGTTATCCAAGCGGCAATCGGATCGAAAATCATTGCCCGTGATAGCATCGCGCCGTTGCGGAAGAACGTTCTTGCAAAATGCTACGGCGGCGACGTCACACGAAAACGCAAGTTGCTCGAAAAACAGAAAGAAGGCAAAAAGCGAATGAAGCAAATCGGGCGTGTCGAGGTACCGCAAGAAGCTTTCCTTGCTGTCTTGAGTTTGGATGACCAATCATAGGAAGTTGTCGTATGAAAATTCTCTGGCAATACGTTGTTCGGTTCTGGCAGTGGCGAAAACGTCGCAAAGCTGAGCGCAAACAGCGCTACCGACAGATGACTTACCCTCAGAAAGTCGTCGCGTGGGTGCGCTCGCTGGCGGGTGCGTTCGCTGTCGTGGTGATCGTCAATGGCTTAGCCATCGCGGCATTCGAGGTTCCAACCGGCTCGATGGAGAACACTGTGCTGGCGGGCGAGAACCTGTTTGTCAACAAATTCATTTTCGGTCCTTCGACACCGCAGATTATTCCGCTGTTCAACATTCCGCTGCCGTACTACAAATTGCCACCGCTCCGTGATCCGGCTCGGGGAGATGTGATCGTGTTCATCTACCCCGGCGATCGCGATGAAGTCAGAGCAAAAGAATTCATGTACTACCTCAAACGCTGCATTGCAGTAGCCGGCGATACGCTCCTGATTCGTAACGACAGCGTCTTTGTCAACGGACAATTTATGCCGTTCCCGACGCATGCAAAGTTTCTCCCGACGCTCGATGATCCGTCGCGAATCTTTCCGCCCGGCAAAGGATGGACACGCAGCAACTACGGACCGCTCCGCATTCCCAAGAAAGGTGATGTCATCCACGTTGATGCGTCGAACTTCATCGAGTGGGAAATTTTCATCAAGCGCGAAGGGCACGATGCTGACCTGCGGATGGGACAGGTGTACATTGACGGTAAGCCGGCTTCAACGTACACCGTCGAACGCGATTATGTTTTCGGCATGGGTGATAATCGCAACAACTCGCTCGACAGCCGCTATTGGGGATTCATCCCCAAAGACGACGTTGTCGGCACGCCTATGTTCGTTTACTGGTCGTGGGAAAAAACTGATCTCAACGGTAATCCACTGTCATTGGGTAAACGGTTCGCGCGCATTCGCTGGTCGCGGCTTGGAACAATCGTTCGATGAGCCAAACCGCGACAACGACAGAAAACAGCCGTGCACGCACCTGGCGACACTACCTGCTTGGCTGGATCGTGCTGGGTGGCGTTTCTATCGGTTTGGCGATTGTGCTTCGTGTCTTTGCTCTTGGGATTTATGTCATTCCCACCAGTTCAATGGAACCAACGCTGATGGCAGGTGATGTCGTGCTTGTGAGCAAAATTCGGTACGGGATTGGCTTGCCGCCAGTCGTACCGTTTACCGACATTGTTCTGACCTCGCCAGTCCGCTGGTGGTGGCGTAAGCCAAAGCGCGGTGAAATTATCGTGTTTCGTTTTGCATACCACGCCCAATTTCCAAGCGAGCCCGACTATTTTGTCAAACGAATTGTTGGTATGCCGGGGGATACGCTCTGGGTCGTCGGCGATAGCGTGCTGAGCCGTCCTCCTCGGCCATTGCGTCCGTTACCAACACAGCAGTACACCGGCAGAGTGATTATTCCTGCCGCCGGCATGACTGTACCGCTGAGCGTTTCAACGATTCCGTATTGGCGACCGTTTATTGAACGTGAAGGTAACCAAGTCGAGGTTACGAGAAATTTGGTGCTCATCAACCATCAATCACGAGCGGAGTACACATTCGAGCAGGACTACTACTACGTGCTCGGTGACAACCGCAAGCGAAGCTTCGATTCCCGATGGTGGGGCTTTGTGAGCGCAGTTGATATTGTTGGCTCACCGGCTCTTGTGCTCTGGTCAAAAAGCCCTGTTCTTGGCACGATGCGATGGGAACGAACGTTGGTGGTGCCACAATGAAGCATCCGCACTACATCGGGCTTTACATCCATATTCCTTTTTGCCAGCACAAGTGCCTCTATTGCGATTTTTACTCCGTGGTCACGCTTGAGGCAATGGACCGTTTTGTTGATGCGCTGTGCCGTGAAATTCGGCTCCGTGCTGAGCGCGATGGCACACGCGACATCGTTGGGACAATGTTTTGGGGAGGTGGGACACCGTCGCTGTTGAAACCAGAGCATGTTGAACGTATTGCACAGGTAGTTAGCGATTCCTTCGATTTATCGCCAGCGCTGGAGTGGACCATAGAAGCCAACCCGGGCACGGTTACACTCGATAATCTCCGGCTCTACCGTCGGCTTGGGGTCAATCGCCTCAGTTTCGGTGTGCAGTCGTTCGATGAGCGGGAGTTGCACTTTCTCGAGCGTATTCACTCTGCCGAGCAAGCCGAGGAGGCAGTCGCTCTTGCACGAGCCGCTGGCTTCGATAACATCAATCTCGACATAATGTATTCGTTGCCTGGTCAAGACCTGCAAACACACATGTCGAACCTCAACCGTGCATGCAGGCTCGCTCCAGAGCACATATCGGCGTACAGTTTGGTCTATGAACCCGGCACACCGCTCTATCATCAACGGCAGCGTGGACTGGTCATTCCGCTTGATGAAGAACAGGAAGCTCAGCTTTATGCAGCCACAGTTGCATTTCTGACTGAGCAGGGATACAGTCAATACGAAGTCTCAAACTTTGCACGCGATGGCAAGCAGTGCAGGCATAACTTGCTCTACTGGCACCGCGGGGAATATCTCGGCTTCGGTCCATCAGCGCATAGTCACCGAAACTACGTTCGGTGGAGCAATGTGCGGAGCCTTCAGCGGTATCTCGATACATTATCCCGTGATGAGTTTCCCATTGCACAAACCGAGTATCTTTCCATCCATCAGCAACGAACCGAGTGTGTATTTCTCGGTTTGCGAGCAGATGGGATAGAGCTGAGTACCTTCGAGCGCGAGTTTGGTCTTCGTTTGACTGATGCTACTCTCGGAGAAATCATCCAGCAATGGGTGCAGTCTGGTTGGGCACATCTTGATGATGACCGATTAAGGCTTACCTCGTCGGGATATGGCATTTGTGATGCTCTGACGATAGAATTGCTCGAGGCAATTGACCGCGTGTCCAACTCGATGCCGGCATCAGAAATTTTGTAGATTGCACAGCTTTGGTATTGAAATGAATGTTGAACTCTCGACAGTGACTCGATGAACAAGACAGCGATTTGGATTCACCGACTGTATGCATTGGGCGCTTTTATCATTTCGCTGATCACGTATGCGCTCACGGTGCAGCCGACGGTCCCGTTCTGGGACTGCGGTGAATTTTCGGCAGCATCGGCATGGCAGCAGGTGCCTCATCCGCCAGGAGCGCCGTTTTTCCTTGCCGTGGCACGCTTGTTTCACTTAGTGCTGCCGCTCAATGGTCAGCCGTCGTGGGATACGGGCATTCGGATCAACTTTGTGTCGGTAGTTGCATCAGCGCTGACGGTCTGGTTGCTGTATCTAACCATCGTCAAAGTAATCGAGCACTTTCGCGGGCGCCGAATCGAAAACACCAGTGATGCCCTTGCCGTTGGTGGTGCAGCACTTGTCGGAGCACTCGCGCTAAACTTTTCGGACACGTTCTGGTTCAATGGAGTAGAGTCCGAAGTCTATGCTATGTCATCGCTGCTGGTACAGATCATTGTGTACCTGATGATGCGATGGAACGAGGAAGCGGATTCAACGGGGCATGAGCGGTACTTGCTCCTGATTGCCTATTTGATCGGGCTTTCCACGGGTGTTCACCTGCTCTCGATTCTAGCAATTTTCTCGATTGTCTACCTGGTCTATTTCCGCCGCTATCGCCAGAGCACACGCAATTTTTTGATCGCAACGGGTATCGCGCTGGTGGCGTTCTATCTGGTGTACAAGGTTATCTTGATGTGGGTCCCGACCCTATTGGCGGGTAATCTTCCATTCAAAAACGAGCTTCGCGAATACTACGTTGAAAACGAAGCGTGGGTCCGTATGCTTGCTCTGGCGTTGCTGGTACTCGTCGGTTACGGTGCGTACTATGGAGCACGGCGTGCAAAGCCTGTCCTGCAACTTGTGTGCAGCGGATTTTTACTCATGCTGCTTGGTTACACGACCTACACGCACGTTCTGCTCCGTGCGAACGCTGATCCTCCGATGAATGAAAACAGCCCCAAAACGTTTCGCGCGTTGATTGCATACCTGGGGCGTGAGCAGTACGGCGAAGCTCCGTTGCTTATGCCGCGACGATATGATCACTCCGACAACATGAAGGTCCGGAATTACTTCAAGTATGGAAAGTGGTACGGTCCCACGTACAAAACTGTTGTCAACAAAAACGGTGATGCGGTTACCATTCCTGTTCTGACCAAACTCAACTACAGCGGCGAATTCAATTACCTGTGGAAGTACCAAATCAACCATATGTACATCCGGTACTTCCTCTGGAATTTTGTCGGGAGAAGCAGTGATGTCCAAGATGCCGGGTGGACGTTTGTTTCCACGAAAGAAGCCGACGCTATGAACTTCGCCAGTGGTTATCGTGATCGGTTCCCCGTGCGCTTTTTTGCAGTACCACTGATTGTTGGGTTGATTGGATTTTTCTACCACATGCGTGCGAACCGATCCATGTGGTTTGTGTACCTGACAATGTTTCTGATGATGGGAGTTCTTGCTGCCATTGCACAAAACCAACAAGAACCACAGCCGCGCGAACGGGATTACTTCTACGCAGGTTCGTTTATGGTGTGGTGTCTTTGGATTGGGATCGGAACGTATGCAATCATCGAGCAACTATCGGCTCGACTTCGGCAGGGTGTCGCTGCACTGGTCGGTAGTGGAATTGTCCTGCTGGCAGTCCCAGTCAATATGGCGATTGGTGGCTGGCCCATCCATTCGCGTGCTGGAAATTATGTGCCGTTCGATTACTCGTACAACATTCTCCAAAGCTGTGCCAAAGACGCTATTCTTTTTACCAACGGTGATAACGATACATTCCCATTGTGGTATCTGCAGGATGTCGCTGGGATTCGGCGCGATGTCCGAGTGGTGAACTTGAGCTTGGGTAACACGCTTTGGTACATTGATCAACTCAAGAACCTTGAGCCGTGGGGTGCGAAGAAAGTACCGATCTCGTTTCCCGATGAGATGCTCCGCGTTGATGAAAACAGCGATCGTGCACTCCGCTATCGCTTTGGTCCAGCAGAGATGGTGCGGGTTCCTGTTGACCCTGCTATTCTGCGAGAATTCACAAGCGACTCATCAAT
>JBBIUD010000070.1:0-7609 GCA_037440485.1 Chlorobiota bacterium | reverse complement strand
CAAAGCCAATAACAAAGACAACCAGCCGGAATGCGCGGGGTAGGGGCGTCTGGTGTATTGGAGCATCACTGCCGACTGCTTGGCTCAACAGAGGAATCAGGGGAGTCCAGAGAGTGCCCTGCAGCACGCTGAGAGGTATCGTGGCATAGTTTGTAGCGCCAAAGATGCCGACCGACGATGGATTGCTCAACAAGGCGAGCAGTGTGATGTCTATAGCGCCGTGCGCATAAATCAACAGTGCAACTAGACTCAGCGGTGAGGCTTTCTTGAACAGCATTGAAAGGATGGAGCGGTCGAACTCAATCCGCAGAGCTTGGGAGCGCCAGGCAAGGATTACCAGCATTGTCACACTCGGTAGCGTACTGACAGCTTGAATTGTGAATACGGTCGCTGCACTGAGTTGCTGGCGATGTTGCCACAGCAACAGAACAATCAAAATCGCATCAACAATACAGAGCAGCACAATCGTACTGAATTTCATTCGCGCATGAAGAAACAGCTCTAAAGTTGTACGCAGCGTGTTCCCGCTTGACATCAAAAGAACAGCAGCAGCGCCAAGCAGTGTCACTGCTGGACTAATGCGAGCCAATGCAAAAAGAAGTGCTGCTAAAGCGAGTGCGACGGTAACGCTGATTCCCAAGCGCAGCCAGACAACGCTCGAATAAAACGTCTGCGGTGTGCTGCCTGTCCGCAATTGGTGGATAATGTAAGTGTTGTAGCCTGTCATGAGCGCAATAGAAAAGGCAGCCGTTGCCCACTGCTGGACGAACGTCAAAATGCCGTTTTCTGCTTTGGGGAGTGTACTCAGGATAATCCGAATCCCCCAGATATACACTGCGTAGTAAGCAATTTGCCCCAACAGGAGTATCGTGCTCATTGACGCGAGCCGGCGGACAGATGAACTGTTGGCATTCATCAGTTGATGTCAAAGCGAAAAGTGATGATGCCAACAACCGGATTATCACCGCTCAGCGGACGGAAACGCCATTGACGCAACGCTCTGATCGCTGCATTCTCAGCTTCTGGTACACCGCGGACGACCGGGCGAATATCAATGACATCGCCCTCGGGCGATACGACAAACCGTAGCCGAACAATCGTCGAGCGCGACAACCCATCGGGAACATTCGGCACAACTTTACGAACAACGATAGCGCTACCACCGCCACCCCACTCAATATCGCCATATCCCATACCAAGACCACTACCACTGCCGGTGGTACCACGACCGCTGCCACTGGACGAGCCATCTCGATCACCACGAGCAGTCGTCCCTGATCCAGATGAGCTTTCGCGGGCAGTAGCTGTATCGCGTGTCCGTGGATTATTCCGGCTATCGCGCGCTATCGGGGTGAATCGTCCTCCCTCAACAGATATCGGTTGTGATTTCGTGCGTGTGTTTCGTGTTCGGACTGTCGCTGGCCGCTCCGCATCATCCAGCGGCTGAGAGCTTTTCATTGCACGGAACTTGATGCCCTCGGGCGAGAGATTGCCTTTGCTTTGTCCTGTGCCGTCGCCATCTCCGAGTTTGATGGTTGCCAGCACATCGTATGGTATGGTCGTCGGTTTGCTTGAGCGTAGAGGTACCAACTCTACCAGCAGTGCCAATAACGCAAGCAACAGCAATGCACAGGCAAAGCCTTTTGCCGTGTTGCTATCCCATGGGATTCGCAACCGCAGCTCTATTTCTGGTTTTTGATCTGTGATCCGCTTCATTGTGGTATTTCTACGCTGCTGCAGGCAAAATATTGCGCCTACTCAATCCGTACAATCCAAACGGCTGCAGTGTTGAGACCAAGCCGTGCTGCTGCATCGAGCGCTTCCTCGCTCGAAGTAAATGTACCGATTCGAACGCGGTAATACGTCTGTTCGCGAACCTGGTGCTTTACGATCGTTGCACCAAAATTGCCACGGCGATCAACGAATGATTTCCACCGAACTGCTTCGGCATAAGAAGGCGTTGAACAAACCTGAAGCACAAATTTTCCTCGTGGTGGCGGTGGTTCAAGTGGTGGTGGTGTTACGATGGTGACGTCTGAATTATCCTCATTGATGGAGGAGCGTGTCCCAGGTTGTGATCGCTTTATTGCCGGACTTACCTCAGCGATTATCGGCGTTTTTTGATCTCGACGCTTGAGCACCGGTGATTGTTTCCGTGAAGCACTTGGTTTCACGTCCGACGGCATTGAGCGTATGGTGTCAGTGGTGATAATGGCAGTAGGGGGCGTTTGTCTGAGACTATCCGGCTTGGGTTGTTGGGCGGGCTTAATGTGTGTTGCCGTTGTCGGTTTTTGGGTCTCGGTCGTTGGAGCTGTTTGTTGCTGTTCGAACCGCAGGAGATAGAACACCGTCGCACCGATGATCAAGAGCAACCCGGAAAGCGTAATGCCGATTATCAGCGGTCGCTTTGATTGAGGCGCTGGTTGTTCTGGTTGTATACTATCCTCCGGTTGTAGAGGCGGAGCGTGTTGAGGCTCATCTTGTGCAATCTCGATCGGCGGGGGTAGTGATTCCTCTGTTGGTGAGGGAGTGCTGGGTTCCGGTGATGGTGTGACGATGGCGTCGAGCTGCTCTTCGAGCGCCTCGAGTGGATCGGCAGCCGGCTGTTGGGAACGACGCCGCTGAAGGTCACTTGCAATTGCGGCAATGAGCGCCGGATCAAGGTGGAGCGATTCCTCCGGTGTAGCTTCTGTGGGTGCATCTTCGACGACCTCGAACGGGAGCGAGCCAGGATAACGATCGAGATGATCGAGCGCAAAATGGTCACGTCCTGCTGTAGTGACTGCATATTCAGCAGCAAGAGATTCCAACCGGTCCTGAATGCGCTCGTCCATGCATTTGGTGACTTACAGTCGGACAACGGCACCGATGGCTACAAAGCTACCACGCTCGCGGTATTGGCGCCACCGTTCGTATGTCGTTCCAAAAAGGTTATCCAGTGTTGCACTCAATGCAATGCTTGGGGTGAGCTGATATTCTGCACGTGCGCCGAGCAAAAAATAACCACCGAGTTGCGTCGTATCGGATTGTGCGGAGCGACGATTTGAAACGTATCCTGCTTGGACTGTTGTGCTGAGCCGCTCAGCAAACACACGACCGTACTCAACTGTTACACGGAAGAGAGGCTGGTACGGAACGCGCACGCCATCGTCGAATCGCACATCGCGCAGTTGCACAGTTGCAGCAATACGATCGCCGTGTTCTGTGCGGTAGTTACTCGATAGCTCCACCGATCGGAGATGCTGTCGCCTGTAGAGTGGCGCAATAGTTCCATCCGACAACGATTCAAAAAATGG
This sequence comes from Chlorobiota bacterium, assembly GCA_037440485.1. Lineage (GTDB taxonomy): Bacteria > Bacteroidota > Ignavibacteria > Kapaibacteriales > NICIL-2 > NICIL-2. Next base: position 4,313 of record JBBIUD010000070.1, on the reverse strand, counting down.
AGCCGTGGAAAAAGCCGTAACATCTGCCCTGAGCGCGAGCATGAAGCTTTCTGCTGGTGTGTACAAAGCACCCAATTGCAGACGATACAAAAAAGTTCGCGTACCAATAGCTGCAGTATCACTCAGGTATGGGCACTCGGTCGTAAGGTCAGCAAAACGGACCGCTTCCATCCCTGTTGATAGTGATGCGTCAAGCCACATGAAGCTGGTTGCACGTGCTTTGATGCCAACTGCAACGTATGGTGCAAAGTCGGTTGAACGCCAGCTCGTTGTCGCAAGTTGAGCTGCAAGCATGGCTTCGATAGCAAGCGAGCTATCAGCCCGGCGACCCGATACGCCAACAGTATGGAAATGCAGCGGCAGACTGCGATAGTTTCGGTAGTTCAAATCGGCGAAAGCGTTGAGCTGTACGGTTTCGATCTTCAACACATCGGATGTTAACTTACCGCGAAGCTCGCTTTCATCTGAGCTCAGCGAGTCGCTCTGGATCAGGTGCGTGTTTGCGATCACAAGACCAGCGGTGAATCGGCGGTTATCAAGAGTGCCGATTTGATTCAGCGATAGTGCTATGCTACGGAGTGAACGCTGCGGTGCAACGGGTAGAGCAAAGAGTTGGTACGATGTGCGGTCGAATATAAGCTCGGCGCTACTGAGCGAATAGTTCATGCGTGCTTCTTGCTCGGAGGCTGAACGCAGGGCAGCATGAAACCGCGTGCGGAAATAGTCAGCATTGGTAATGTACGCCCCACCACGATCGAGGACACCGTCGAGGTCGAGTATGTAGTGTGCAAGAATTGTTTGGTAGTGTGCGTCCAGCGTTGCGAAGCCGTAGAGACCAGCGGAAGCAGCGATTGTAGCGTGTTCGACTGGTGGCTGGAGAATGTGTAGCGGTTGTTCCGGAGGATTGCTGCGGAATAGCGGCACTTTCTCGAGTGGATTGATACTATCGAGCGTTGCGTTATCGTAGCGAGCTGGTGGACTTGGAGGAAGCTTCAGCAGGCTTTTGGGTAGATTCAATGCTTCCTTCCCTTCAATAACGATGGTCATAAAATCAATTGGCTCGCCTGGCTGTGTTTGTGCCATAAGCAACCACGGCAAAAGCAGAAGTATAGCTGCTATCGGTTTGTTCATCGCAATTTCTCCAAACGTCGTCGTCGAGAAGCAGCGGTGCGTCCGAAATCGTCGTCGGGACGTAGGATCATGAGCGTTTGATACAGTTCGCGTGCTTTTGTGATATTGCCGAGCGCCTCAGAGCATTCTGCTAACCCTAACAGCGAGAGGGTGTACCAATCTTCGATGCCTTCATACCGATCAAGGACAAGCGAGAATGTATCTTGTGCTGCCATGCAGTTCCCTTCGCGTTGCCACAGTTCTGCGATTCGGTATGCAGCTTCAGCCGCCAGCGGTGGATTGTCGGTGTAGGATAGGATCGGTCGAAAGAAAGCGCGGGCACTGTCGAATGCATTCTGTTGGCGATACCACATCCCAAGCCTGTAGAAGGACTGGTAGCTGTATTCACCGGCGCCTGTTGTCCCAGTACGCCAGAATGCGACAGCGCTGGCAGTATCACCGCGGCTGGTGGCAATTCGCGCGCGCTCGAAGGCTGCACGCGCAAAACTCTGGCTTGCAGGATGACGCTGCATGACTACGGCAAAGAGGGAATCAGCCTGTTGCAAATGCGACTGTTGGAGTAGATGGGCTGCAAGGTCTATCATCGCAAGCTCAGTGAATTCGTTCGTTGGATACTGATGTTCCAATCGCGCGAGCACTGATCGAGCCTGGTCGGTGTTGCCCAGTGCAAGTAAGCTTTTGAGCAAACCGTGTAGTGCCTCGGGGGTGTGGCGGCTATCGGGATACTGCTCGAGAAACCGCTCATATTCACGCACAGCAGACGCAAAATCACGGTTCCTGACGAAGATGTCCGTTGTGCGAAGCAGGACTTGTGCGCTCTGTTCAGACGTTGGGTTGCGTTCAATGTACTCTCGCGCGACTGCAACGGCGAGCGAATCTTGTCCCAAATTGATGTAGGCATCTTGAATTGCTTCGATTGCTTGGCTTGCGAGATTGCTCGTGGGATTATCCGCTAAAAATTGACGGTAGAGTTCGATCGCACGAACGTAAAGTCCGCTGTTGTAGGTACACTGCGCAATGTAGAACCGTGCCTGTGGAACAAGCTCGCTTGTTGGATAACTTTTCAGCAATGTCTCGAACATGCTAATAGCGTCGCTCCATCGTCCCTGGAGCATGCGAATCCACGCGATGTTGTACACCGCATCATCGGCAATCGCGGACTCGGTGAAGTTGCGTACAAACAGCCGAAATTGCTCGGCGGCGTTATTGTAGTCGCCGAGACGATAGAGTGATTGCCCGACCTGATAAAGGGCGTACTCACCTTCATCGCTTGAGGGCGTTGTTTTGACAACCTGGCGGTAGAGTCGGGCAGCATCTGCGTACCGTTTGGTCAGGTAGAGTATATCGGCTTTGCGGAGTGTCACATCGAGTGCAAAACGCGTGCGAGGAAACTCGCTGAGCAAGCGGTCGAATATGGTTGTTGCTTCATCAAAACGCCGCAAGCGGAAGAGCGCCCAGCCGAGGTTATAGAGTGCCTCTTCGCGACGAGGCGATGTGGGGAATTGGTCGAGAAGCTGTTGGAGTGCCGTCGCTGCATTTTCGACCATGTTTGCATGCTCATAGCTTTCGGCAAGCCAGAGAAGCGCCTCATCACGGCGAGGATGCCAGGGGTGGCGTTCGAGAAAATTACCGATGTCTGCGATGGATTCCGCATAGCGTGCGTCGTTGCAGGAGGCGATGCCGCGCAGCAGAAGAGCATCAGCTTCGAGGTAGTAGAGATTCGGGACTGTTGTTGGATGCATTCGTCGTGCGTGGTTGAGTACATCCGTGCTCGTGCGAATAGACTCTGCCCACTTTTGTTGGTCGAATTGGGATCGCGATAGCAAGAGCAACGCACGCAGCATCGTGGACGGATCTGCTGCAGCACGGTAGGCACGCTCAAAGAGTGACTCCGCCGTTGAAAACTGTGCTCTCTCGTACTCGATTTGACCACGCTCCAGGAGTGCTTGAGCGCGCTGAGGATAGGAGTCGGTAGCGATGAGTGCATCGAGCTGTTCGATGGCAGAGAGCACGTTGCCGCTACGCTTGGTTGAAATCGCGCGAAAGAGTAGTGCCTGTCCGCGGTAGGGTGATAGCGGATCCGGAATTGAATCAATGACCGTTTGGTAAGCACGTAGTGCAGCGTCATACCGCCCTCGATTGAGTTCTGCCCAGCCCAATCCCAGCAAGGCTTGCCAGTAAAGAATGCCGTGGGGAAGCGGTTGACGGGCAATGATGGCTCTGTACTGCTCGGCGGCGGCGGCGAATTGCCCGAGTTGATTGAGTGCCTCGGCGGTCAGTAGCTGGGTAAGTATCGGAATATCTCCCTGCACGATTCCACCCGAGTCCAGTGCATTGGCTGATGATTTAGAAAGCTCACTCGCAGTGGCAAGTCGTTGCAGTGCTTGTGCAGGCTTTCGCAAGAGAATCAGCTGTTGAGCTGCGCGAACGTGGGCAGTTATGGCGTGTTTTCCGCGTGGTGCCCAGATCAAAACGCTATCGTAGTAGCTGAGTGCGCGGTTGTAATCGCCGGTAAACTCTGCGATGGTACCCAGACCAACATACGCCTCTTCTGTGTAGGGTGAACCGAGTGCTATCAACTCCTGGAACGATGTAGCAGCAAGATCAAACGACGAGTGATGCATGTATGCGACAGCTTTCCAATACGTCGCATGCACGGTCAGCAATGCGGCGGCGGCTGTATCTGGTTCAGTGGGTGCAACTGCTGCTGTCGTGTCGAAACATTGCGCTGCGAGCAGGTATTGTTCCTGTTCAAAATATGCCACGCCACGCAGGTAATAAGCTCGAACACGATACGGCAGCAGTGGACGGTGAGACAGATACTCCGACAGTCGAGCATGTGCAAGCATGTACTGCTGACGCACTAGGTCCAGATATGCAGCCTGGAGCTGTGGGGCTGCGTCCAGCAATGTAGCGATCGGCGTTGGTATGAGCTCGTTGAGCTGATGTTGTGCACGCAGGTACTGGCGCGTTTGCTCCAATAACGTTGCATGGAGCAGTCGGTATGTGTCATCGGTACCGCTGGTTTTATCGCTGGAATGTGTTAGTGCAGTTGTTTCCCAGTGCGTTGATGGTGGATAGAAGGGCTGACCCTGCTGGGCAAACGTTATGTTACTCCAGTGCACAAAAACAGTGACTACAATTGCAGCGAGCAGTCTATGTATGGCAACAGTGTTATGCAT
>JBBIUD010000069.1:0-7621 GCA_037440485.1 Chlorobiota bacterium | reverse complement strand
TGGGGAATAGCATTAGGTCTGCTCTTTGCAGCAAGCGATGAAATTCATCAAGCCTTCGTGCCTGGTCGGAGTGCAGATGTTTTCGATTGGTGTGCCGATGCACTCGGTATTCTGACGGCATTTACAGTCGCAGCGAAACGGAAAGGACATGCACATGCGTAAGCCGACATTCGACCTGATTGCAACCGACACGGAAACCAAAGCCCGGGCAGGGATAATCCACACTGCTCATGGTGTCGTTGAAACGCCTGCTTTTATGCCCGTTGCGACGCAAGGAGCTATCAAAGCACTCGATCATCGTTTTGCCCGAAGTTTGTCGTATTCGTTGCTCCTTGCCAATACGTACCATCTCTACCTTCGACCGGGTACAGACGTCCTCGAGCGCTTTGGCGGACTTCATCGCTTCATGCAGTGGGATCGTGCACTGTTGACCGATAGCGGTGGCTTTCAGGTGTATTCACTTGGAACGCTGCGCCGAGTTACCGATGATGGGGTCGAATTCCGGTCGCATATTGATGGCTCGCGACATCTGTTCACACCTGAAAGTGTCGTACATTCTCAGCGGGCGATCGGTGCTGACATCATGATGGCGTTCGATGAATGCATTGGTTATCCAGCAAGCAGAGAACAAGCCGAGCGAGCACTCGATCGTAGCATGCGATGGGAGAAGCGTTGTTATGAAGTTCATCGCTCTGTCCCATTTTTTTACGACTACCCACAGCAACTGTTTGCAATCATCCAAGGTGGTACGTATTCAGATTTACGCCGCCGCTCCATCGAGGAACTATGCGCTCTATCGTTCGATGGTTTCGCCATTGGTGGTTTAGCTGTTGGTGAACCAGCGGACTTGATGTACGAAATCACCGATTACTCAACCAATCTGCTTCCACCGTCGCAGCCGCGCTACCTGATGGGCGTTGGGACACCGCAAAACATACTGCGCTCAATCGCTCTGGGTGTGGATCTGTTCGATTGCGTGATGCCGACACGAAACGCACGGAACGGTACACTCTTTACAACGCGAGGGCGACTCAACATTCGCAATGTTCGCTTCAAATACAGCGACGAGCCCATTGACCCTGCCTGGCAGGAGCTTGGCCTTGAGCCATACACATTGGGATACCTCCGACACTTATTCGTCAGCGGTGAAATTCTCGGTCTGACAATTGCAACACTGCAAAATCTGGCATTCTACCGCTGGCTTGTCCGAACATCACGCGAGAAAATACTTGATGGTACCTTCCGTCAATGGTCGCAGAGTTTTCTCGAGCAATTCTACCCAGATGCAAAGGGTGAGCGCTCGATTGTTGATTAGTTCCACCAGCTACACTATTCACTATGCGATTGGCAACTGCTCTTCTGTTTTTGCTGCCAGCTGCTCTCGCTGCTCAAACTGCGTCAGCACCTGACCCAACCGGACAACTTGTTTCGACAGTGGTGATGTTCGGCTTGATTATCGTCGTGTTCTACTTTTTTATCATTCGTCCGCAGCAGAAGCGGCAGCGAGAAATGAAAAAAATGCTCGATGAACTCAAGCGCGGCGATCGCGTCATCACAAGTGCAGGCATTCACGGTACTGTCACCGACATTGACGACAAGACAGTCGTTGTTCAGGTAGCTGACAATGTCCGGATGCGCTTCGAAAAAGTTGCCATTGCTACGGTCGAGAAGAAATCATCGTCGGATTGAGGAGATGAATACCGCACTGCACTTCGATAGCATCGAGTCAGCGATCGAAGAGCTCCGCGCAGGTCGGATGATCGTCATTGCCGATGACGAGGATCGCGAGAACGAAGGTGACCTCGCCTGTGCAGCGCAGTTTTGCACCCCGGCGCATATCCGGTTCATGACCAATCATGGGCGTGGTTTGATCTGCGTTCCTATGCTCAAATCCCGCGCGAATGCTCTCGGTCTAGAACCAATGGTGACGTCGAATACGGCGTTGCATGGGACCGGTTTTACCGTTTCGGTTGACTATATCCACGGGACGACGACCGGTATTTCTGCTGCTGATCGGAGTGCAACGATTGTCGCATTGGCGAATGCTCAGAGTTCTCCAGCCGACTTTGCCAGACCGGGGCATGTGTTCCCACTTATTGCACGCGACGAGGGAGTATTGCGGCGTGCCGGACATACGGAGGCTATTGTTGATCTGTGCAGGCTGGCAGGTATAGAGCCAGTAGGGGTGATTTGCGAAATCATCGGCGAAGACGGAGAGATGCTCCGTGGTGAGCAGCTGATCGAGTTTGCGCGACGTCATCACTTGCGTATCGTGACGATCAAAGACCTGATTGCGTACCGACTCGAGCGCGAACGGTTGGTCGAGCAATCAGCGCACACCTCGCTCAAAACCGAATACGGCGAATTCGATTTTTATGTGTACGTCAACAAGTACGATGGCAAAGAGCATATCGCACTGGTGAAAGGTGTCATCAACCCTGAAGAGCCTGTCCTTGTTCGCGTTCATAGCGAGTGCATGACAGGGGATGTTTTCGGTTCTCTGCATTGTGACTGTGGAATGCAGCTTGATGCTGCTCTTCGAGCTATTGAACGGGAGGGAAAAGGTGTTCTCCTGTACATGCGCCAGGAAGGTCGAGGCATTGGGCTTATTGCCAAGATACAAGCCTACAAGCTTCAACAAGAACACGGACTCGATACAGTTGAAGCGAACCTGCATCTTGGTTTCAAGCCCGATGCCCGTGAATATGGGATTGGAGCGCAAATCCTCTATGACCTTGGTGTGCGAAAAATGCGTCTTTTGACCAACAATCCAACCAAACGGGTTGGACTGGCAAGTTTCGGCTTGGAGATTGTCGAGCGAGTGCCGATCGTTGTCGAACCTAACGAGATCAATCGCCGCTACCTCGAAACAAAAAAGGTCAAGATGGGACACTTACTCGACGGGATTTAGCACGGCGATTATCTTTGCCACCAAATACAATCTTAGTACCGCGATCGCTGTAACCTCTGAACGGACATGCCGTGCTGTTGGCAGTCTCTTTTTGCAAATGTTCAATTCACGATTGAGTTCCCAGTTATGCCCGAATCAGTGTACATCTCGCGTGAGCGAATGCAACAGTTACAAGAGGAATTGCATCAGCTCAAAACCCACGGACGAGCCGAGGTTGCTCGCAAAATTGCCGAAGCACGCTCGCACGGAGATTTATCGGAAAATGCGGATTACGATGCTGCTCTGCACGAACAAGAGCTGCTGGAAATCCGCATTGCAAAGCTTGAACGTACACTCGCCAACGCGAAGGTCATTGATCCATCGGAGCTTCCCAACGATGATCGTATCTATATCTTCTGTGCGGTCCACTTGCGTAATGAACTGACCAAGACGGAAATGACGTTCACGCTTGTGAGCTCTGAAGAAGCAGACTTCGAGAAGAATCGTCTTTCTGTGACTTCTCCGCTGGGTAAGGCTCTGTTGGGGAAACAAACTGGCGATATCGTCGAAACCCAAACGCCGAAGGGTGTGGTTCAATATCGCATCCTAAGGATTGAACGTCCTTCATAGGGCTGAAAGGCGCATAAAATCACGTGTTGGGGAAATTTTTTTCTTGCAAAGTCGCTATGGTGCGCTGTATGTTTGCGACGCAATTTTACCCTATTGTTTCACTAATTGTGGGGGTTCACGTATGAACAAAGGCGAACTGGTCGAGGCTATTGCCAAGACCGCCGGGCTTTCGAAGGCGCAAGCCGAAAATGCCCTCAATGCAACCTTGCATGCGATTCAAGCATCGCTTGCAAAAGGGAACAGCGTCTCGCTTGTTGGCTTCGGTACTTTCGCCGTGAGCAAACGAGGGGCACGCAAGGGCAAAAATCCACGGACCGGAGAACCCATCAAGATTCCGGCGCGGAAAGTTGCTCGCTTCAAGCCTGGCAAGGCACTGGCTGAGGTTGTCAACTCCGGCAAAGTGCCAAAGGCGAAAAAGTAGCCGAAACCCAAAGCCGCTCACGTGAGCGGCTTTTTTTTGATTGAACGTTGCTTGCTTGTTAATGCCTGGTCACCTTCTTACGATCGAGCACACAGGAATCGAGCGCTGCACGCGCATCATCGAATGTGCACGCCAATTCCGTTCCGAACAGATCACCGTCGCGATGCCGCCCGGCATTGTTGCTTTAGCTTTTTTTGAGCCAAGCACACGTACTCGCATGTCCTTTGAGATTGCTGCAAAAAAGCTTGGTGCACTGACAGTGCCATTTTCAAGTTCGGGAAGTAGTATCGAGAAGGGAGAGAGTTTTACGGAGACAATTCGCACAATCGAAGCCCTCGGTGCTCGGGCGATTGTTCTCCGTCACCGTGCAAGCGACGCTGCTGAATTAGCCGCACGCTCGACACACGCAGCAGTGATCATCAATGCTGGTGATGGTATGCACGAGCATCCGACTCAAGCCTTACTCGATGCGCTGACGCTGCTTGATGTCTTTGGCAGCTTATCAAAAAGACGCATAGCAATCGTAGGGGATGTAATGCATAGTCGGGTCTTTCGCTCTGATGTAGCACTGTTTCAAATGCTCGGTGCTCAGGTCGGGGTCAGTGCACCACCATTGCTCCGTCCACGAGTGCTTCCTGCTTCGCTGATTGAATTACCCGATCTGCGATCCGTGCTCGAATGGGCTGATGCAGTCGTCGTGCTCCGTCTGCAACGCGAGCGTATGCGGAGCGGATTGATACCCTCACTTGGTGAGTACCGCCGGCGCTGGGCGGTCCGTCTCGACGAAATTGAGCGGTCTAGTGCCTATATCCTTCACCCTGGTCCTGTCAATATCGGTGTCGAAATGGACGCCGACGTTCTCAATCACCCTCGGTGCCTGATTCACCAGCAGGTCTCCAATGGTGTTTTCATCCGCATGGCAGTGATTGCTGAGGCTTTGCATCTTTCACTTGTTCAACCACCACTTCATCGTCAGTAATGCCCAAGCGAACTGATATTTCGACGATCATGATTATCGGTTCCGGTCCGATAGTGATCGGACAAGCGTGTGAATTCGACTATAGCGGAACCCAAGCTTGCAAAGCCCTCCGCCAGGAAGGTTACCGCGTTGTTTTGGTCAATTCAAATCCGGCAACCATCATGACCGATCCCGAACTTGCTGATGCAACGTATATCGAACCGCTTACTGCCGACACACTCGAACGCATTATCGCAAAAGAACGTCCCCACGCGCTTCTACCAACAATGGGGGGACAGACAGGACTCAACCTTGCTGTGGAGCTTTCGGAGGCGGGTGTGCTCGATCGCTACGGCGTTGAATTAATCGGCTCAAAGCTTGAGGCTATCAAGCTTGCAGAGGATCGTAAGGAATTCCTCCGTGTCGTAGAGCGCTGCGGTTTAGAGATGCCGCGCGGAGCTTTCGTGACAAGCGTTGAAGAAGGTTTCGACATGATTGAACACATTGGCTTTCCAGCAATCATTCGTCCCTCGTTCACGTTGGGCATTGCCTACAACATGGAAGAATTTGCCGAAGTCCTCCGCAGTGGGTTGTTAGCTTCTCCGATACATCGTGTGTTGGTGGAAGAATCGGTCCTTGGTTGGAAAGAATACGAGCTGGAGGTCATGCGTGACTGTGCCGACAATGTTGTGATCATCTGCTCGATCGAGAACTTCGATCCAATGGGCGTCCACACTGGTGACTCGATCACTGTTGCTCCGGCACAGACGCTTTCCGATCGTGAGTACCAGCGCATGCGGGATGCTGCAATCAAAATCATTCGTGCCGTTGGCGTGGATACAGGCGGATCGAATATTCAATTCGCCGTCAATCCAGAGAACGGACGCATGGTTGTCATTGAAATGAATCCACGTGTGTCGCGAAGTTCAGCCTTGGCATCGAAGGCAACAGGATTCCCGATAGCGAAAATTGCCGCAAAGCTCGCCGTTGGATATACACTCGATGAAATTCAAAACGACATCACGCGCCGGACACCCTCGTCATTCGAGCCAGCACTCGATTACGTCGTTGTCAAGATTCCGCGCTGGGACTTTGAAAAATTTCGTGAAGCTGAAGATCGGCTTGGGGTTCAGATGAAGTCGGTTGGTGAAGCGATGGCGATTGGGCGCACCTTCAAGGAAGCGCTGCAAAAAGCAATACGCTCGTTGGAAAAGAATCGCGCTGGATTTGGGTTTGACCGCCCCGATAACTGCCAGCCACTTGCCCTTTCTGAAAGCCAAGCACAAGTGCTCCGGAGCAAGCTTGCACATCGAACGTCGAATTCATTGTTCGATCTCTGCGATGCGCTGCGTGCCGGGATGAGCATAGAAGAAATTCATCAGCTCACCGGTTACGACCCGTGGTTTATTGACCAATGCCAACAGATCGTGGAATCTGCGTTCGAGTGGATCGAAGCTACCTCAGAACATCCACACCGTCCCATTTCGGAAAGAGTTACACCGGCCCAACTTCGCATGATGAAGCAACGAGGATTTTCTGACCATCAGCTTGCTGTTATGAGCAACGTCCAGGAGTCAGAGATTCGAGCATTGCGCAAACAATGGGGAATAGTTCCGGTTTTCAAGACCATTGACACGTGTGCAGCCGAATTCGAGTCGGAGACACCCTATCACTATTCGACCTACGGTGAAGAGAATGAATCAGTCCGTTCGTCGCAACGCAAGGTGATTATTCTCGGGAGTGGACCTAATCGCATTGGGCAGGGAATTGAATTCGACTATTGCTGTGTACGTGCAGTTTGGGCTGCTAAAAAAGTTGGCTGGGAAGCAATCATGGTCAACTGTAATCCAGAAACAGTTTCGACCGACTACGACACTGCCGATAAGCTCTACTTTGAACCGCTCACATTCGAGCATGTGATGGAAATCATCGAATTTGAGCAGCCCGACGGAGTCATTGTTACGCTTGGAGGTCAAACACCGCTCAAACTTGCTGGTGCGCTTGCAGAGGCAGGTGTCAACCTGCTGGGGACACCGTGGGATGGAATTGACCTGGCAGAGGATCGCAAACGATTCGGTGACTTGCTCGAGCGTCTTGGAATTCCGTGCCCGGCTTATGGTACCGCAATGAGCGAAGATGAGGCTGTCGCCGTTGCTGAAAAGGTTGGATATCCTGTCCTTGTTCGTCCCTCGTATGTGCTGGGTGGTCGGGCGATGCAGATTTGCTACCGTGAAGAAATGGTTCGGCGATTTGCTCGCGAAGCTTTCGACTATTCGCCGGGCTATCCTGTTCTGATTGACCATTTCCTCGAGCATGCCTATGAGTTTGATGTTGACTGCATTGCCGATGGAGAGGATGTCCTCATCTGTGGGATACTGCAACACATCGAAGAAGCCGGTATTCACTCGGGTGTTTCATCGTGCGTTGTGCCACCATACAACCTGAGTTTGGCGCAGCAAGAACAAATCGTTCGCTACACGCGGCAGCTTGCCCAGGCTCTTGGTGTCCGCGGGCTGCTCAACGTCCAGTATGCTCTGCAGGGTGAGTCAATTTTTGTACTCGAAGCAAATCCGCGTGCATCGAGGACTGTTCCGTTCATTGCCAAAGCAGTCGGTGTGCCGATCATTGAAATTGCTACACACGTCATGCTGGGCAAATCGCTACGCCAGTTGGGCTGGGATAGTCGGCTCTTGCATCCCTGGGGTGTGGCAATCAAGGAACC
>JBBIUD010000068.1:0-7648 GCA_037440485.1 Chlorobiota bacterium | reverse complement strand
CGAGGGGCGTGGCGTTGGTCCCGGCGGTCTTGGCGTCTATCTCGATTTTTCGGATGCAATCAAACGGCTTGGTCGAGACGTCATCGAGCAGCGATATGGCAATCTGTTCGAAATGTACGAACGAATCACAGGCGAGAACCCCTACCACGTGCCCATGCGCATTTATCCTGCACCGCACTACACGATGGGCGGTTTGTGGGTGGACTACAACTTGATGAGCACGATTCCTGGCTTGCACGTACTTGGCGAAGCTAATTTTTCCGACCATGGTGCAAATCGGCTCGGCGCCTCAGCACTGATGCAAGGGCTTGCCGACGGCTACTTCATCATCCCCTACACACTGGGGCATTATCTGGCTTCCTTCCCGAAGATGGACATGACAACCGATCATCCAGAATTTCAGCGTACAGAGGAAGAAGCTCGCCAACGCATCCAAAAACTTTTGAGCATCAAGGGACGGCGGTCGGTGATGTCGTTCCACCGCGAACTCGGCACGCTTATGTGGAACTATTGTGGAATGTCGCGCACTGCCGAAGGACTTAAAACCGCACTCAAACGTATCCCCGAACTCCGCGCAGAATTTTGGGAAAACGTTGTTGTCACCGGTAGCGGTGAAGAACTCAACCAAAACCTTGAGTATGCCGGTCGAGTCGCCGATTTCCTTGAGTTTGCCGAGCTAATGTGCCTGGATGCTTTGCACCGCGAAGAGTCGTGTGGTGGACACTTCCGCGAAGAGTACCAAACTCCCGATGGCGAGGCTCTCCGCAACGATAACGACTTTGCCTACGTGGCTGTTTGGGAGTACACGGGCGAAAACACAGCGCCCATGCTCCACAAAGAACCGCTCGTTTTCGACAATGTCAAACTTACCGTTCGGAGCTACAAGTAATGAAACTAACTCTGCACATTTGGCGCCAGTCTGGTCCAACGGCTGCCGGTGCGTTCGAAACATACACGCTCGATGATGTCAGCCCCGATATGAGCTTTTTGGAAATGCTCGACGTGCTCAACGAGCAGCTGATTACCCAGGGTAAAGAGCCAGTTGCATTTGAGCACGATTGCCGAGAAGGAATCTGCGGTTCGTGCGGGATGGTTATCAACGGACGGCCGCATGGACCACGCATGCGGACAACGGCATGCCAGCTCCACATGCGCGTCTTTTCCGATGGCGACGAACTCTGGATCGAGCCATGGCGTGCAAAAGCATTTCCTGTGTTGAAGGATTTGATAGTTGATCGGAGCGCTTTCGATCGAATAATTGCCGCAGGTGGCTACATCAGTTGTCACACTGGCGGCGTACCCGACGCAAACGCGATCCCGATCCCCAAACCAGCTGCGGACCGTGCATTCGATGCCGCAGCGTGCATCGGGTGTGGGGCATGTGTTGCTGCATGCCCGAATGCATCGGCAATGCTTTTTGTTGCTGCGAAAGTGGCGCACCTTGCATCGCTACCGCAAGGGCAGCCGGAGCGCTATCGTCGCGTTCATCGCATGGTCGAACAAATGGAAGCCGAAGGGTTCGGTCATTGCAGCAATCACTACGAATGCGAAGCAGCATGCCCGAAAGGAATCAGCGTTGAATACATCGCTCAGCTCAACTGCGATATGCGCCGCGTCGAACTGCTCGGGCAGGAGGTGCTACCATAGCGCTATCTTTGCTGCGAGAGCAGTCCAACCGGCACAACAGTAGGCTATGGCACGGACACCATCACCAATCCGCGATCCTCAACGCAACGCTGACGACGAACTCGATACTTCGCTGCGCCCGCATCGCTTTGCCGAGTTCCGTGGGCAACGGAAAATTCTCGATAATCTCAAGGTGTACATTGCGGCAGCACGCAAACGGGGCGAAGCACTCGACCATGTGCTCTTTATCGGACCGCCCGGCTTAGGCAAAACAACCCTGAGCTACATCATCGCAAACGAGATGGGAAGCGACATCAAAGTTACAAGCGGTCCGGTCCTTGAAAAGCCTGGTGACCTGGCTGGTTTGCTGACTAATCTCAACGAGCGGGATGTTCTCTTCATTGATGAAATTCATTCGCTCTCCCGTGTTATCGAGGAGTACCTCTACTCGGCGATGGAAGACTTTCGCATTGACATCATGATCGAAAGCGGGCCGGCTGCGCGCTCGATTCAAATTTCACTACCACGCTTTACGCTGATTGGAGCGACAACCCGAGCAGGGTTGATCAGTGCTCCGCTGCGATCGCGTTTTGGGATTGTCAATCGCTTGGACTACTACGATGCACGCGAGCTGTTTCACATCGTCATGCGTTCGGCATCTATTCTCGGTGTGCCCATTGAAGAAGATGCTGCGATGGAAATTGCACGACGCTCTCGCGGAACTCCACGCATTGCAAATCGCTTGCTGCGCCGAACCCGTGATTTTGCTGATGTTCATGGTGCCGGGGTTATTACGCGGGAAATTGCTCTGATGACGCTCGATGCGCTCGAAGTTGATGAGCACGGACTCGACGAAATGGATAAAACAATTCTGCTGACTATTATCGAAAAGTTCAATGGCGGCCCGGTTGGGTTGAATGCACTGGCGGTGGCAGTTGGAGAAGAAGCCGGTACAATCGAAGAAGTCTATGAGCCATTCTTAATCCGCGAGGGATTCCTCAATCGCACACCGCGAGGACGCGAGGTTACACCGCTTGCGTATCAGCACCTCGGTATCACGCCCCCGCATCGTCCGATGCCACTGTTTGGCGGACAGTAGTGAATAGCGAACAGATTGTTTTCTTCGATCGCGATGGAATTGTCAACGAGCGGATAACGGATGGCTACGTCCGCTCGCCGGATGAGTTCAAATTCTGCGATGGTTTTTTCCCGCTGTTCGAGTGGGTAAAGCGTGCAGGGTTTCGTGCAATCATTGTGTCGAATCAACAAGGGGTTGCAAAAGGCATTATGACTGCCGAAGAACTTGATCACCTGACAGCATGGATGCAGACGCAAGTGCTCGAACGCACCGGAAGCGCCTTCGACGACATTTACTATTGCACAGAGCTGGATTCACCTTCTGCGCAGTGCCGTAAGCCGCGACCGACGATGCTGCTCGAAGCACTTGCAAAATGGAAAGCCGATCCAGCGCGGTGCTGGATGATCGGCGATATGCCCAGCGATGTTGAGGCTGCCACTGCTGCCGGTGTCCGTGCTATACTGGTGGGGAACTATACTCTCTCCGATGCGCCGACGGCATACGCAATCGTACCGGACCTTGCTGCATGTTGTGATGTTCTCAAACATGCAATTTGATGGCGGTAGAATGGATGGTAGGTGCTCTGCTCCGTGTTTTTCGACGGACTCTTCACCAGCGGGGGTTGCTGCACTGGTCATCCGTTGAAGCGGCTCACATTGCGGACGCTGCGGATCTTTGCGATGCGAGCGATGATTTCGTTGAGGTGGTCAATGTTTTTTACGTACAGTGTGATGATACCTTCGAAGTCGCTGCCAAAAGCATCAATATTGACACTCCGAATGTTTGTGTTGCGACAGCCGGTGATTGCGTTGGTGATGTCGTGGAGCATACCGGGGCGATCCTCGCCTGTAATGCGAACCGTTGCCAGGAAATCACCGCTTTGATTGGGTGCCCACGTAAGGTTGACCATCCGGGGTTGGAGAGAGTCGCCCATATCAATGATGTTGCGGCAGTCGCGACGGTGAATTTTGATTCCGCTACCAATTGTGATGATGCCGACAATGTCATCGCCCGGCACAGGATTACAGCAGCGTGCATAGTGGTATAGGAGATTGGGAATCGGCGGGTGGGCACCTTCGACGACGACGCCGCTCTCGTTGCGGAGGCGATCGTGTATTGCAGCGTGGACACCATCGCCGAGCACCGGTGGTGTCGCATCGGGCTGCGCTGGTCCAGTGCCGAGTAGTTTCAACGCGGTATCAGCGCTGATAATGCCGAGACCGAGTTTGTAGAAGAACTCATTCGGGCTGGGCATGCCGAGCTTGCTCAGTATGCGGTCGAACTGCTCTTGGGTGGGTGATGCGTTTGCTTTGCGGAGTCGCTTCTCCCAGTGTTGGCGCCCAAGCTCGACGACACGGCGCTTTTCCTCGTTGAGGTATTTGCGAATGTTTGACTTGGCTTTGTGTGTGATGCAGATTCGTTCCCAATCTTTGGTCGGATGCTGGTTTTTCGAGGTGAGGATTTCGACTTGATCCCCTGTGTTGAGTCGGTAATCGAGCGGAACAAGCTTACCATTGACTTTTGCGCCAATGCAATGATTGCCAATTTCGCTATGGATGGCATAAGCAAAGTCGAGCGGCGTCGCACCGTGCGGTAGAATGATCAAGTCATTCCGGGGAGTGTACACGTAGATTTCGTCCTGGTAAAGGTTGAGTTTGAACGATTCGAGCAACTGTTCGGGGGCTTCGTCGCCGGCGCTTTCGAAAATGTCGCGAACCCAGTTTGCCCACTCTTCAAGTTCTTTGTCGTTCCACCACGACGGGACGCGGCCACTGCCTTGATTTTCCTTGTACCGAAAGTGGGCAGCGATACCGCGCTCAGCAATATCGTGCATGGTGCGCGTTCGGATTTGAACTTCCACGCGCTTTCCATCTGGTCCAATAAACGCAGCATGGAGCGATTGATACGAGTTTTTCTTCGGACGGGCGATGTAGTCTTTGAACCGGTCGGCAATAGGCTCGTAGATATCAGCGACGATCCCATAAACCGTGTAGCAATCTTTGTTCTCGCTGGTGTCAATAATGATGCGAACCGCCAGCAGGTCGTACAACTCGCTCATGGGTACGCCGAGGCGTTGCATTTTTTGATAGATTGAATAAATGTGCTTAGGGCGACTGGTGATCTCGTAACGAAACCCTTCTTTGCGAAGACGCTCGGCAATCGGTTCGACAAATCGGGCAAGATATGCCTCGCGTTCTGCGCGCGACTCTGCCAGTGCTGTGCGAATTGTGTTGTACTCATCGGGGTTGAGATACTTGAAGGCAAGGTCTTCCAACTCCCACTTGATATTTGCCAGACCGAAGCGGTGTGCAAACGGAGCGTATATGTCGAGCGTCTCTCGTGCCAAGCGCTGCTGGCGGTCTGGCAGCAAATGCCCAAGCGTGCGCATGTTGTGGAGCCGGTCTGCAAACTTGATCAAGATGACGCGAACATCCTTGACTAGTGCCAACAGCAGTTTGCGATAGTTCTCGGCTTGCCGAAGCTCGGTGCTCCGAAAAATGCCGCTAATCTTGGTGGCGCCATCAACAATTTCAGCCACGGTGCTGCCAAATTCTGCTCGAATATCCTCGAGCGAGTAGGTTGTATCTTCTACAACGTCGTGGAGTAACGCCGCGCAGACACTGACATCATCGAGTGGAATTTCATTGACGATGATGCGTGCAACCTCGAGTGGATGTGTGTAATATGGCTCACCCGATTCCCGAACATCGTTTTGGTGCGCTTGGACGCAAAAGCGAAACGCTTTCGCGATGAGTGCCTCATCACACCGTGGCAAATTCTTCCGACACTCGGCAAGCAAAAGTTGTAAGTCGGCATCTGGATCCGTGCCGATGGGTTTGGGTGGGTCTTTTGTTTTTCGCCAGTAGCTGAGCTTCATTGTACTGGAGATGGTGGAGGTGCGAACCTATAGACGAATCTACGACCGTGACGGTGTGTTCAAGAAAACCTGCCGATCAGCCGATACTGTCATCGAGTTTATCCCACTCTGCGCAGATGAGTCGTTTACCGTTCAAACCGGATCATCATCTTCTATCGTCACAGCAGCCAGTTGTGCGTCCCCTGTCGTACTACGAGCAGCTTGCCGACGCTGGAGCGCTCTATGATTTTTTGCAAACGAATATGCGCGAGCGCTTTGAAACGGATGCCGATTTCCGTGCAGACATGCTGCGTATTCTGCTGAACCGTAGCCCGGTGGTACTACCCGAAGTTGAATGGGAACTTCTCAGCGAGCTATCGAAAGCATTCCAGGAGTTTTTTTCTGCTGTTGAACGATGCAACAAAACACAGTACGCGTCCCGGTAAGCCAGAGTCTGTTGGAATTGTTCGATACTGTCCGCAAGCAGGCGGAGCAGTATAGCGCAGTCTATGAAACACTGCTTCGAAAAGCGTACGAACTGGACCGCTTGCGTGCAACCTCGTATCAGGAATTCGATCTTCTCAAACACTCCGTCGAAGAACTCAAAGCATCGCTTCGCACGAGCGTCGAAGAGCAACTGGCAGACTTTCATGCCAAGGTCGAGCATGTCGAGCGCATCTATGCCGAGCTGGAGAGTATCGCACAGCTCCGTGAAAGCCTTGTCAAACTTGAGGATCGCTTCACCAAGCGCACGCTTGAACTCGATGCGGTGCTTATGTCAATCCGCCACATTGTTGAAACAGCGACCACCGATCGTTTTACCAAACTTGAAGATTACATTGCTGGTAAGCTGCGGACAATCGAAAGTGATGTCAGCTCGTTGGATTCCCATATCTACGCCATGCAAGAATTTTTCAAGAAGGAAATTGCCGAGCTGAGCGAAGACCTATCGCGCTACAAGAAGAAAATCCCCGAAACGCGGTATATCCTCGACGAGACCAACAAGTACATTGTCTCCATGCTCGATGATGCCGAGCGAAGGTTTTATGACAAGCTCGCCGAAGTTAGTGCTGAAGTAGATGAGCGGATTGGACAAGCGGTAGCCCGCCTATTGGGGAATACAGAGCTAGCAAACGATTTAGCGCGTGCCAATGCGCGTGCACAGGAGATCATAAAGCGTGCCGATGCTCTTGAGCGGCGAATGTCGCTATCGGTCTGGATTTCACTGGTCCTTGGTGGGGTGGCTCTAATCCTTGCATTGATCACCATGCTATCCTAACGCAGCGATTGCAGCGCTGCCCGGTCGAACCACACGTACACATACTGTCGCCGGTCCATAGCGTTGTTGCGATATCCCCGCACATACGGCTGTAGCAACCGGTAGTCTTCGTCGTAGAATAGCAATAGCATTGGTGCATCAGCAATGGCGATTTCTTCTGCTTCGGCAAATTGCTCAGCGCGCTGCTTGTGATCGAGCATGCGTCGAGCACTCTCGAATTTCTCATCGTAGCGGGGATTGCGGTAGCGCGTGCTGTTGATTGGCGAGATAGCGGTGCTGTCGTTGGGCACAAGTTTACCGTAGAAGAGGTTCAGGAACGATTCGGGGTCTGGATAATCAGCAATCCAGCCTAAGCGAAAAAATGGGGCACGACCGTGGTCAATCTCGTCGAGGTGGCGAGCAAATTCGACCATTTTCAACCCAACCTCGATGCCGAGAATCTCGGCAAGCTGCGTTTGCACTGCTTCTGCCACAAGAAGATTGCGACCACCTCCACTGTTGAGTTGCAACTCCAGCGATGGAAAGTCTTTGCCCATTGGATAACCGGCAGCCGCTAACAGGCGTCGGGCTTGCTGTGGATTGAAGCGGTATCCGCGAACGCGCTCAGCAGGATAGTCCGGCATTGCCGGCGGTACCAGTCCCCAGTGTGCAGGTTCGCCGCCCTGACCTTTGAGGACGTAGCGGAGAATGCGCTCGCGGTCAACTGCATAATTGAAGGCTTGCCGAACGCGGACATCGCGAAAGACCGGATGGGTGGTCAGCATGCCGTAATACTGTGTCGAAAGTGCTGGCACGCGCAAGAGCTGAT
>JBBIUD010000067.1:0-7655 GCA_037440485.1 Chlorobiota bacterium | reverse complement strand
CGAAGCTCCGGGCGTACTACGGCTATCAGGAGCTGTTGCAGCGTTTGCGGCAGTGCCCGCTCTTTGCGGACTTCGAGCGGCGTGGTCAGGTGCTCTTGCCGACCGATGTGCGCAGCCCCGATGAATTCTATGCGCGACTATCGAAGAGTCGGATTATCATTGTCGTCGAGGGTCGGTATGCCGACACAACAATCGTTGCGGCGATTCCCGGTTACACGGCAACGCGGTTGCTCAGCGTGGATGATCCGGAGGCAATTCACCGCCAGCGGACCGGCGATTACTTTCGCTACGATAGCGTTCGGCGCGTGGACGTAGCTATCCATCGCATCCACTACAGTGGTGGCATGCTCCGGCGTCCGCTCTGTGGCTGCCAGCAGAAGGAATGATGCCGTCCCGTTGTCAGATCCATTCTCTGCCGCTGACGGTGCGTTGTTTGCGTAGTGTGTGATCGTGTCAATGTAAAAAACGACTTCGCCGCAGTACCTTGACCTCTGCCGTCCAGAGGATGAATGACTCGTTGTAGAAATCACGTTCATGGATCGCCGCAACAATTTCATCAGCTTCTTCGTGCGGCACAATAACCTGCACCACGCAGCGCGGCGCTTCTGCTGCTCCTCGCCCGAAGCTCAGCCCGCGAGCTGCTGTTGTTGTATAACCTGTTGCACCGCCCTGCTGGAGAACCTCAAGCAGGCTCGGCAGAATTCGTTCTTCACACACTGCAGTAATCAAGACCATCGGATGATAGTGCATGCGAACCTCCACTGGAATTATGATTGCTGATGCTGCGAATCGGACGATGGGTGCTCACGACGAGAGTGCTGCCGGAGTATTTGGACAGTACGCCAGCGGGCGCGGCGTTCCAGGAGATAGTAGAGCGCGGGCAAAACGGTCAGAACCAGAACCAGCGCTGTTGCTAAACCACCAACAATCACTGTCGCCAGTGGGCGCTGGACATCCGAACCGATACCTGTTGCACGCGCAGCGGGAATCAAGCCGATCAATGCGACCGTCATCATCATCAGTACTGGACGAAGCTGCGTGCGTGCTCCCTGTCGCACCGCTGCACGCACCGTCAGCGGGGTTTCTTGGCGTAGGTAGTTGATGTACGAAACAATCAGGACACCGCTCATGATCGCTACACCGAAAAGGGAAACAAATCCAACGCCAGCACTGACGCTGAAATTGATACCGCGCAGCAGCAGCAGCACCACTCCACCGACGAAGGCAAACGGAACATTAAGCATGACCAACAAGGCATAGCGGACACTCCGATCGAAGAGCCAAAAGAGTATGCAAAAAATGATGGCTAAGGTGACCGGTATCACCACCATCAACCGATTGCGTGCCCGTTCCAGGTTTTCGAACTGACCACCCCAGACAATGGAATAGCCTGGCGGCAGTTTAATTGCACCCTGCACTCGGTGCTGTGCTTCTGCGACGAATCCTCCCTGATCTCGACCCCGGATATTTGTTCGCACGCTCACCTGACGACGTCCATCTTGCCGCGCAATGATGGTCTGACCTTCGACAAGCTGAACATCGGCAACTTGTGACAACGGTACTCGCTGACCACCGGGGGTGAGCACCAGCATACTGGCAATATCCTCAACACTGGACCGAAGCTGCCGTGGGTACCGAACGACGATGTTGAAGCGCCGTTCACCTTCGTAGAGAACACTCACCGGCTTTCCACCAATGGCCAGTTCGAGCAGACGATTGATGTCGGCAATGTTGATGCCGTACCGTGCGGCATCTTCCCGGCGCACCCGGATAACCAACTGTGTTTGCGGACCCTCTTGCTCAAGGCCGCTTTCGCTGCTGCCCCGAACGCTGCGGAGAATGCCGAGTACACGCAGAGCAAGGTTCCGCATCAGGGGAATGTCATCGCCATTGATCAGAACCGCTAAATCCGCAGCCGATCCAGTCACTGCCTCGGTCACGTTGTCGAGGATTGGTTGCGAGAACGAAAAACTCGCCCCGGGAAATTCTGCTTCGAGCGCCGCTTTGATCTCGGCAAGGAGTTCTGCCTTAGTTTTCCCACTCTTCCAGGTCGAATAGGGCGTCAGTTGCACCAACGATTCGATGCGATTCGGACCATAGGGATCAGTGCCGTCATCGTTACGACCAAGCTGGGTGATGCAAACCTTGACCTCCTGATACCGTCCGATGATTTCTCGAATGCGGGGGGGCACCTGCCGGGCAGCGTCGAGCGAAACGCCCGCCGGCAATACGCACCGGATGTTGAATCCACCTTCATCGAGCTCAGGAAGAAACTCCGTCCCGATCGTTGTCGCTGCCACCATCGCTGCCAGGATGATGCCGCCCCCAACCGCGACGGTCTGAATCGGTCGGGTCAGCACCCATGCGATAACGCGCTCGTAACGCTGCTCCATCCACCGCAGGAGAGGATTATGCCACTCGCGAAACGACCGGGCTAACAGGTACGAGCACAACACCGGCACCAGGGTCAATGCCAGCACCAGCGACCATCCCACTGCATAGCTGAGCGTGTAGGCCATTGGCGAAAAAAGTCGTCCCTCGACGCGCTGCAAGGTAAACAGCGGCAGATATGCCGCAACAATGATCACAACCGCAAAAAAGACTTGGCGCTGCACCTCTGATACAGCATTATGGATGGTTCGGAGTATGGGGGTACGAGAGCTACCGGTGTGGCGATGGGAAAGATGCCGCAAGATGGACTCAACAACGACAACTGCCGAATCAACAATAATCCCAAAATCAATTGCTCCTAATGACAGCAAGTTTGCTGGAATTCCGGTCAGTTGCATTCCCACAAATGCACCCAGCAGCGACAGGGGAATTGTCAGTGCCACCGCTACCGCCGCACGAATATTGCCCAAGAAAAACACCAAAACAATCACCACAATACTGACCCCTTCGAACAAGGTTTTTCCGACTGTCCGGAGTGTTGACTCAACCAAGTCCGTCCGGTCATAGACCCCAACAATCCGGACCCCGTTGGGCAGAACACGATCATTGAGATACGCGATCTTTTCTTTGACCCCCTGCAAGACCTGACTGGGATTTTCCCCGCGACGCATGAGCACGATCCCTTCGACGCCATCGTTGGATTCTTTGCCGCGCGTTTTATCGAGATACCCCAGCACTCCACTGGGCATGAGCGCGCCAAGCTCGACACTGGCGACATCCCGCAAAAACACTGGGGTTCCTCCATCTGACTTGAGCACCGTGTACTGCAGATCCTCGAGCGAACGAATCCGCCCCACACTGCGAATTGCCAGTTGGGATGATCCCATCGGGAGGATATTGCCGCCTGTAGAGCTGTTGTTGGCTTGAATGGCTTTCTCCACGTCCTCGATGGTCAAGCCATACTTTTCGAGCGCCGTTGGATTGACGATGACGTTGTACTGCTTTTCGACACCGCCGAAGTTGGTGACATCGGCAATACCGGGCACTTGCAACAAAGCTGGAATGATGACCCAATCCTGCAACTCGCGCAACTGCACCAGCGAGTATCCATCCCCTTCGACAACGTAGCGGTAGATTTCGCCCACTGGTGTCGAAAGCGGACCAAGGTCAAGCTCGGCACCCTCTGGCAAGTCCACATCCCGCAGCTTTTCGAGTACCTGCTGGCGGGCAAAGTAGTCATTGGTTCCCTCCTCGAATGTGAGCTTGATAACAGCCAATCCGAAAATCGTCCGCGATCGGCGCGTGAGAACGCGCGGCACTGCATTGAGAGCCCGCTCGATCGGAATGGTTATTTGTTGCTCGACCTCTTCGGCAGGGCGCCCCGGATACTTGACAATCACCGCTACTTCGGTATCGGCAACGTCAGGATAGGCTTCGATCTTGAGCGCACTCCATGCCCAGATCCCAGCTCCCGCCAATGCCAGTGCACCCAGCAGAATGAGCAAGCGCTGTTCAAGCGAAAAGGTTAGCAAGCGTTCGAGCATTGTGCACCTGTCCGTGATTAGTAACCTAAACTCAGACCTTTGAGCAGCATGGCGTTGCTGACAACAATCCGCTCGCCCGTGCCAATACCATCGGTTACCTGAAATTCCTCGCCGGTATCTCCTGCAATCACGATTGGACGGCGAACGAAGGTGGTGCTATCGCGCTGGACAAAAACATACGGTTGCCCCTCAGCAACGATCACGGCTTGGCGTGGAATAATTGCCGCCTTGGTCTGTCGCTTGAGGATACGCACGGTTGCAAACATGCCTGAACGAATCACAGCCGGCGCTCGCGGAAGGAGCACAAAAACGCGCACCGTCCGCGTTGTCACATCCACCGCATCAGCGAACTCGACAACACGGCCGATCAGCTCATCACCGGGCAATGCAGCAAAGCTTATGTAGGCGTATTCTCCCATTTGGACATAGGGCATCCATCCTTCGGGCACATCGCACACAACCAGCACAGAGCCTGTTTTCATCGTTGCTAAAAGGTCGGGTCGAATGCCCGACTGCCGCAGTTCGCTTTCGGCATCCAGGAGAGCCGCCTGATGCAAGCGATGCTCGGTGATGGCTTCCAGAACATCCTTGCCCGAGGCTGCTTGGTGTTCAGCCATATCCTGCACCCGGGCTAATTGGGTAGTCGAATGTTCGAAGCTGGCGCGCGCTTTCAGGTACTCGGTATAGCGCTGGGCAGCATCGTTGCTTTCGAAGACAACCAATGGCGGTGCGGTGCTATCGGCTGCGATAATCGCTTTTGCCACAGCACGGCCCGCAACACGCAGCATGAGTGCAACAGAATCCACCCGCACTGCAACAGTCGCAAATCGGCGCGCTTGGTCGGGGGGCAGCATCACCAGCGAATCACGTGTTGTGGGTGCTTCGACTACTATCCGTGCCGATGGGTTTTCGTCTGTCGGCGATTGGCGCCAACAACCGCTCAGCACCACCCCAAGGATCGGTAGCATCCATCGAAGGGTCTGCATAGGATCACTCTCGAGCAATGTTTGACAATTGTCCACTGGCTGCCAGAAGCTGGAGTGCCGCCCGCCAATACTGCGCCATCGCATCGTAGTAGGAGCGTTGCGTTTCGTACCAGCTTCGCTGCGCTTCCAGAAAATCCACAATGGGCGTTGCACCCTTGAGGTACGCCAGTTGCACTGTTCGGAGGACGTCGCTGGCTTTATCAAGCACGGTGCGCGCATACTCGAGCGCCGACTTCGCCGTTGCATAGGCATCGTAGGCGATCGTTACCTCGGTGGTGATCAGCGTGCGAAGGCGCTCAATCTCGCTCTGTGCTTGCTCAACGGCAATGCGCGCTTTCTGCCGTTCGCCTTGGTTGCGGTTGAAAATCGGCAGAGGGTAGTTGACCCCAAGCCCCACGAACGGTACACCCTGCTCCTGAACAGCGGCGATGCCAACATCAGGATTGGGTATTGCAAGTGCATCCTGGAGAGCAACATTGGCACGAGCAATCCGAGCAGTTGCCTCCACAAGACGGTAGTCGGCTCGATGCTCGAACGCCTGCTCAATCCATGCACGCAGCGACAAATTGGGGAGAACAATCGGTGATTCCTCACCGCGCGTCCAGAGCGAGTCGGATGTTGCCAGTGCGTACTGCAGCCGTCTCTGTGCAGCATGCAAACGCTGTTCTTCCTGGATCTGTTGCAATCTGTACTGGGCGGCAACAATTTCCGTCCGCCACACATCTGCAGGTATGATTGCCTGCGAGCGCAACCGCACACGATTGATCGCAACAAGGCTATCGGTGCTCTGCAGCGCCAACTTGATGAGCGCAATACTCCGCTCAGCACTCCAGAGCTCGATCCACTCAACGGCGACATCGTAGAGCACTTGCTGCATCGTTGTTCGATAGCTCTCGGCGGCAGCGGTAACTGACTCGGTTGCATACTCGATTCGGCGCTGCCGCCAGCCGGCAAGGTCAAGCGTCTGGAGCGCTGACATCTGCCACTGACCATTGACAGGGCCCAAGCCACCGGGGCCGGTCAGTGTTGCTGGCGTCTGCATGTACTGCAGGCTTAGCTCAGGATTGGGCAGCAGGCAGGCACTTACCGAATCGGCGCGCGCTAACGGAACCACAAAGCGCGTACTTCGAAGAAGCGGGTGCACCTCCGATGCACGGCGGAGTGCAGCGCGTAAGTCCAGCTCCTGCGCCTGCGTGCCAACAAGTGCGAAAACAACCACCACGAACCAACGCATTGGATCGCCTTTCACTGTGATCGAAAGGATTCACTTGGAAACGGAAGTAGATTCCTGTCACCATCGAACAGTGACACGAGCGTGTTCGCTCAGCGAGTGGGGCTCAGCGGCGGAAGCAGCACAAGAGAAGGTAGAGACGGCGGGAGAAAATCGGGTACAGAAGTGGCAATGCACCACAGAGGAATACCCCAATAGCCCCAATGGCTACATGGGCGCCGACTGCCGGCATGGCAGTCATGGTGAAATCCTCCAGCGTGATAACGCGGCGGGCACTCCCCTTGCGGAGGCTATCGTCGAGCAAATTGCCCATGGCACGACGGCGCGTTTCCTCAGTGCTATCGTCACGCTCGACAACGACCACCGACGCTGCGTGCAAGAGCAGCTCCACTGCGTCGGTCGCATCGGCGATAAGGACAAGACCGACCAACGCTGCGGCGATCTGTTTGACGATAGTGCTCACGGGAGTGGGCATGGACGGAGGATTCAACAAATGACGAGGGCGAAAAACGAAATCCCTCCACAGCTATTGCACCAACGGTAACGGTACACTTGCACAAACGGCTCCGGTACCCTCGCTCCACCCCTTGCACCTGCACAGACAAGCATTTTCCGTAGTTCTACGGTCTCGAGCTGGTGGCGTGCTTCCGTAATTTTCGGGTGTCCTGCTTATTGTCGAACACCTGGAGCATCCGTTGTGAAAAGGCAATCGCGATTCCTGCTTGTCATCTGCTGCGCATTGATCGGTGCGTGTGCAGGCTTGATGCGGCTTACCCCAGACCACGCACGAGCACAGCAGTTCATCAAGCGCGGTATGTGGGATTCTGCCAGCGTCCTGCTCGAGCGCGAGGTCAAGCGAAATCCGCAGAATTACAATGCCTGGTACGATCTCGGCATCGTTCGCAAAGAGCTGGGCAATATCCCCGGCATGATCGAAGCCTACCGGAACGCCGAACCAGGTCTCAGCGACGAACGTCGCCGCGCACTTCCCCAAATTTTCTACGCTGCATGGGCAGAGTTCTACAACACAACGGTCGAACTCTACAACCGCATGGTCGAAAGTCGCGACACCAGCGATCTGGGACGCGCCCTCCAAACGATCGCCAACGCCATCACAATCAAACCTGATGCCCCAGAAAACTATGACCTCCAGGGTCGGCTCTTCGAGTTACGCCGCGATACGGCAAGTGCAATCGAATCCTACCGCCGCTATACCGAGCTGCTCGAACCGGCCGTGCGGTTTGCCCAACGCACGGGTATGACGATCGGCACCAGCCGCGATAAAGCAATCGAGCTGCTGGGTCCGCCTGTCCAAAGCCGCCCCAGCCGCACAACAACCGGCGACTCAATGATCGTGGACCTTTTTGTTCGCGGAGCGGACTCCATCTACATTTCAAGTTTTGCCAAATCGCAACAAGGGTATCGCATCGAGGGATGGCGCATCAATCCGTCCTCGTCGTGGTCGCTCGATGAGCGCTTCCGCTATGCGCCGATTGCGCTGGG
>JBBIUD010000066.1:0-7672 GCA_037440485.1 Chlorobiota bacterium | reverse complement strand
CGAATCATAGGTTACTCCGTTGGTAAATGAACAGTGACTGTTGTGCAATCCGTTGCCGTAATTGATCTCCAGCGTGCTGGACCAGCATTTGGAGCTGCTGTGCTCGGCGCTGATCGGTGGTGTGGAGACGATCGAGGGCATCCTGCCAGTGCCGACGCCCCGCTGTCATTGTGCGCTTGCCCTGAGGCGAGGCGCACCACGCCAAGAATCCATCAACAACTGTGCCACGCACTCGGAGCACATCGGCAATTGCCGCCATCGCCGCTTCCCGCTCCGAAGCAGTCGAGGCGCGCTCCATGGTATCGAGCAGCGTATCGAACGCCGCACCCAGGCGCTCC
Source organism: Chlorobiota bacterium (assembly GCA_037440485.1). GTDB lineage: Bacteria > Bacteroidota > Ignavibacteria > Kapaibacteriales > NICIL-2 > NICIL-2. Next base: position 7,334 of record JBBIUD010000066.1, on the reverse strand, counting down.
ATCTCGGCAAGAAATGTCGCCAGGTCAACAACTTTAGACACGTTCATCAGTCACCGCACCACGTTCTCCAACAAAACGGCTGATCATCCTGGAAATGCGCAGCACCTCATCGGGAGGAATCTGGCGGACAACCTCGTTAGTTTCCGGATCAACAATCTTGATGACCGTTCTCCGGGTTTCCTTATCCACCGCGAATTGAATATGACGCTGCGCCACTTCCAGCGCGACATTTGCACCGCTGGCAGCCGTCTGCTGGGCGGATTGCTGTGTGGTGTCCTGTGCGCCTTGCTCAGTCGAGTGTTGCTGCTGCGCAACGGTCGCATCGCTCGATTCGACCGAGCGCTGTTGCACAAGCGGCTGCTCGATCATCCGCACAGGTGGTGTTGCCTGTACCGAACTAATGTGGGTCATGGACGTACCTCCAATGTGGGACATACCCACCAATGAACAGTGCGCTGCGTCCTACCAGTGCTGCCATCATGCTTGCAAGTACGATGAGTACTGGCTCATCTGTCCTTGAAGCGTGTAGAACAGCTCCTGCAATTTGGTGTATTCGCGTCGTTGTTGCTCGACTTCGCGGTCAATGCGAGCCTGGAGCGCTTCCTTTTGGTCGCTCACGCGCTTGATTTGCTGTCCCAGCGAGGTCGAGCGTGATTGCAGCAGCCCATCAGAACCAATCAATCCCGTAATGGAGTTCATCAGTGCGTCCGCAAAGCCGCCGCTGCCGGTAAACAGCGCCGCGACTGCCGACGCATCTGTTTCGAGTTGCTGCTTGAGTCGGTCTTTGTTATCAACAGAGAGCGTACCATCGCTTGCAATCTTGATGCCGACATCTGCCAGCGAGGTCAGCGGTCCGGAAAACACGCGCGACGACAGCGACCGCAACTCGGATTGGAAACCGCGCAGCGCTGCATCACCACCGATTGTCTTAATGTTGTTTTTGATGTAGCTGAGGGCATCGTTGTAGGCATCGAGCAAGGGTTTGATTGTGTCGGCAACCTTATCGGTCCCAACCGCTGTCGTTAGACTCACTGCTGCTTCGCCCGATTGTTGCGCTTTCAGCAGCGTGAGCGTAACGCCGCTGATTGCATCGCTGATGGTGTTCGACGAGCGTGTTATGGTCACTCCGTTGACCGTCAGGCTTGCGTTGAGGTCGCTTGCGGTGCCGAACGCATAGCCAGCCCCCGTCGTCGTTGCTTTTGTGCGTTCATCGCGGAGCGTTTGCGTTGCGATCCCGACTTTGGATAGGACACCGTCAACATCTTCGATCACCAGCTCGCCGCCGGGGGACGAATTTGAGATCACCAGCCGGGATTGATTGACGCCGGCAACCTGCACCGCTGCCGTCGCGCCTGCACCGCTGGCTCCGTTGATCGCACTGGCGATCTTGTTGAGAAGGGTTTGTGCATTTTCCGACGCCCAGATTTCGAAGCTCGTTGTCGTTGTGGGAATGTACACGTACATATCCACTCCATTGACTCGGAAGCGCTTGTAGCCACCCGAATCGAATAGAATGGTATCGGTATTAGTCATTGCTCTTCCCTGCGCAGAGAGGGTCGTCGTTCCGGTTGTCTGCTTGATACTACCAGTCAGTCCGAGAGCAGCCAGCACGCCACTGGAGTCGCTGAAGGTAATGGCATTATCGGCACCCGTCTCCTTTGCGGTCAGTGAAAGCCTGCCAGTGCTGGTGCCATCTTTGACCAGTGCGGCGCTCACTTTTGCACCGCTATCGGTATTGACAGCAGACACGATTTTGTTGATGAGCCCCTCGTACGTTTCAGAGCCATCGAGCGTGATCGAATAGTTGCGTCCGGAGATGGTAAATGTTTTGGCACCTGCAGTCAACCCCGCCGCAGTGGAGAGCGTGCGCTGTGCCGATTGGAGAACGTCACTGGTTGCAAGCCGATTGACCTTGACGGTCGCACTCCCTAATGCTGCACCATCGGTTGCCGTCGCTGTGAGCACGGAGGTATCCGAAACCGTAACACTACGCGCCTGAAACTTGGAGGCAGCGCCCGTCTGCAAAAACGTATCGGCAGCACTCTGGAGCGCTTCCAGCTTCGAGCGCAGCGTGTTCATAAAGCTCTGCCGCTGCTGGAGCGTCGTCTGTTTTGTCGTGAGCGCATCGAGTGCCGGCTGTCGTGTGCGCCGATAGGCTTGGATAAGCAAATCAACATTGCTCAGCCCGCTATCGGAGAAGCCGTTGCCGACCAGGAATGTTGTGCTCAGTGGATTAGTTGCCATAGCATTCTCTATCGGGTACTGTCACATACTCACTCAAGCTGGAATGCCTCAGCCCAGGCTTGACGTAGCCCGGCAATAATGGTGGCTGCATCGTCGTAGCGCCGCATCGAAACGCACCGCTGGCAGTATTCGTAGAGGCGAAGCAATCGCTGGGGTAGCTCGCCGTAGTCGAAGTTGAGCGCGTTGATCAGTTCGGCCAACACACGCCGCATGCGCTGTTCATCGCCGCGCCGCGCACTGAGCAGGAACAGGTCGTAAGTTTTCAAAATGATTTTCTCCGGACTCCAACCAAGAACTTCCTGCTCAAGGTATGCCGGAGCTTGCCCTGCCGAGCCAGTGTATTGCTGTAACCGTTGCCGTGCTACTGCTGTTGTCATTGCGTGTCAACCATGATGAAACCACAACCGCACATCCATGCGGACCTATCCATGCGGTATTATCGCCCCTTGCTGAAAAAACTGTAGCCTCGACAAACCAAAAGCGGCGGACCGTCTCACAGTCCGCCGCCTCGGACACTTAGTTGAACCAGTACTCCTCCAGCGCTTGACCGCTATCGGAGAAGCTGAAGAAAGGAGGACGGCGCCTGGTTGGCTTGCGCAAGCGAGACGATGGAGGCTTGTTGCAAGAACTGCGCACGAATCAGCTTCAGTTGCTCTTGCGCAACGTCGGCATCTTCGATCCGCGAAATCGCAGCGTTGTAGTTGGTGATCTGCGACTTGAGCGCGTCCTCTTGCGATGCCAGACGGTTGGTCAAGCCACCCAGGTACGAGGCAACCTTGCTGATGTTGTTGAGCGCTGTTGCAAGACTGGTCAGCGTCGTCTGGATGTTGGTGTTGCTGAAAATACCCAGATCGCTCGACGAGACACTGTTGAGCGAGCTCAGGCTTAGTCCTGCCACACCAGCAAAGTCGGTGTTGGTGATGTTGATGTCGAAGCCGCTCGAGCCGCTGATGTCGAAGTCCGCATTGCCCGTGGTCAGATCCACAGCCAGCGTCAGCAGGTTGTTGGTTGCGCCGGTCCCGATGACGAACTCAGCCGAGAAGGTGCCATTGAGCAACTGCCGTCCGCCGAAGACCGTCGAATCCACGATCGTCTGGATTTGCTGGGCAAGGCGGTAGGCGCTTTTTGCCAGCGCAACTTTTTCGTCGGTGCCGAGTGCGCCGCTGGAAGCCGTCGAGGCAGCATCTTTGATCTGCTGGAGCAGACCGCTGATGTTGTCGAGACCATCTTGGGCGATGTTGGTTACGCTGGTGGCATCACCGACGGCGTTGAGCGCTGCTTGTAGCGCGCCGTTGCGAGCTTTGAGTGCCCGCGAGGTGATGTACCCGGCGACGTCGTCTTGCGCAGAGTTGATGCGCTTGCCGGTCGAGAGTCGAAGCTGGCGGAGTGCGATATCGCGGTTTGCTGCATCCAACGCGTTGTAGGCATTTTCGGCGGGCGTGTTGGTGCGGATGCGAGCTCCGTTCGTAATTGCCGAAGGCATAGGAACCTCCATGAAGTGGTGCTACCAATGAGCGGGCATCCTGCCACCAATTGTCACCATCCAGCACCAGTTATCGGGAGACCCAGCAAAAACTTTAGCGCCGACGCCAACGGCGACGCAGCAGCACGCGTGCAATCCGCACTTGACGCTGCCGACGGAACCACCGCGACAGGCGGCGCCAGAGCATGCGCAGCAGCATCCCCAGCGAGAGTCTGCCGCCTGCTCGCCGTCCAAGGGTCATGCGCACATGCTCAATCATCGGCGCTTGTGAAGCAATCTCAGCATCGAGTGTTCGCACCTGCTGGAGGTAGCCGCGCAACGCCTGCTCAATGCGATCGGCAAGACGCACCAGCTCTAATGCGTCGGGGTTGAACTGCAGCAGGTGCCGAAGATGCTCCAGCAGTGCTGCCATCCGCTCGGCATCCTCGCTGCGCGGATGCTCGGCAAATTCCTCGACAAGCGCTTCAGCAAGCTGCTGGAGCTGCTGCCGCCGCTGCGCCGATAACCGAAAGATCTCCGCCGGATCAATGTCATCGAGCTGCACAAACACCGTCGAAAGATGCTCGATGTCGCTGCCGAAGTGCTCAGTAGCATAGCGGGCAACTTTTTCGGCAAGGTCAGCGATCATGCGGTCGAGCACACCAAGGTCGTGCGATAGCATCGAACGCCGCATGTGCGTGCTGGCATTCTGCAGTTCAAGCTGCATGGTACGCCGACGTTCCTGCAACTCCAGCAGACGCCGCGCATCGGCAGTGCCCAGTTTGCGGGCATAGTACTCGACCATCGCCGGATCGGGCACAATCCGCTCGTGTCCGATCTTGACCGAATGGATGCGAATGCTCTCGCCCATAAGTGCCGACAGCCGCTCGACGTCCAGATGCGCAGCGCCATCGGTAATGACCAGAATCTCCGCATCGCTCAAGGTGTGGCTGGCGCGAATATCCTCGATTGCCACCTCGATGGCTGCTTGCATATTGGTACCCCGACCGCGAGCTTCCAACGACAGGATTGCCCGCAACAGTCGCTCGAAGGCGGGCACATCCTCGGCATGGAGCCGCTCCCCGACGCTTTCGGCAAAGGTGCGTAGGTACACCGTCCCCAGCTCGCGCATGTTCCGCACAAGGAAAACGTACGCAATTGCCTTCGCCAGGGCAATGCGCCAGTGTGTGTTCATGGAGCGCGAGACATCGAACAGAACGTACACCTTTTGCTTGCGCGGGTCTGGCGCAAACGTATCGCTGGCGGTTGGGAACCGGTATGAACGTGGCGGCACCGGTCGCGGTAGCCAGAGTGATCGCTCCGCCAGCCGCTGGTAGAACACCTCCTCGGGCAACAGAAATTGGTAGGGATAAATCAGCGGCAGCTCGTGGAAATGTCGGATCAGATCGGCTTCGTATTCTTCGGCAGCCACAGTGGGCACCGGTGGTGCACTGGGGTTGTGCTCGTCGCTGGCGCGCTCGAGCAGTGGCGCAAGTCGCTCTCCCAGTGCGGTATCGTGTGCTTCGATGACACGAGCAATCTCGAAGACAAGCCACAAATGCTCCGGCAGACGCTCGGCAAGGTCAATACCGATTAGCCCGGCTAATTCGAACTCCGAGAGTAAGAGGTCCTCTTCGATTAGCGAGCGTCGCGAGCGGAAACGGTCCTCTTCCATCCTCAATGCGGCTGCGGGACAACGACAACCGGCACCGGTGAATGCCGCAACACGTACTCTGCAACGCTGCCCTCCAGGATGCGCGCCAATCCTTTGCGTCCGTGCGTGCCCAGCACGAGCGCATCGGCGCCAACATGTCCGGCTACGCGCAGCAGGTCATGCTTTGGATCGCCTTCGACCAGGACGGTGCGCAGCGGTACTGTACCCAGCTCAACCTTCGCTTGGTCGAGTGCTTGCTCAGCTTCTCGGCGGAGAATCAATAGTGCCTCCTCGATGCCGATGCCAGCATCAATATCACCGACTGCCTGGCTCCGATCAACAATAGCAATCAGCACCACCTCCGCTTGGAGCTTTGCCGCAAGCATCCCAGCAACCCGCGCTGCATGCAGGGACGGAAGCGAATTATCCACGCCGACACCAATCACCGACCAGCTCATCGCTCCTGCGCTTCTACCGTGTAACCAACAGACCAAGTAGCGTTGCACCAACACCAGCACCAACACTACCGGCAACATACGCAACCGCTACACCGATGCGATGCGCGCCGATTAGCTCGATAACCTCGTAGGCAAACGATGAAAACGTTGTGAATCCGCCGCAGAAGCCTGTCGCCAGCAGCAAGCGCAATTCCATCGAGATACCGCTCCATCGCCCTACCACACCGAGAACCACCCCGATCAGAAAGCAGCCGACAATGTTGACCGTCAACGTACCGTAGGGGAACCCAAGCGGCAAACGCGCACGGAAAAATTCCGCAACCAGATACCGCGCGATACTGCCAACCATCCCGCCGACACCAACCAGCATGAGATTTCGAACCACGCAGCGCGCTCTGCTGTTGTACAACATGCTGTAAAAAATACGACGCGCAGCAATTAAGTCGGCAACGTTGAGTGCTGCTGCCGTGCCCACACAATGAAATCGGTCACCGCTGGTGTGCCACCTAACTGCCGAACGATGAGCGCAATTTGACCGCGATGGTAAAGTCCATGCCCGAATAAATGCTGCAAAATATCGCCCAGAGTGTTTTCATACGGCACGCCGGCAGTTGTATGGTAGTGAACCGTCTGTTGAAGGTCGCTATCATGGCACTGCGATAGGTACTGTTCCCACTGTGCAATTGCATCGAGCCAGCCGTCTGCTTCCTGGTCGAGTGCTTGAGGTGAAGGGAATGGATGTGCCGGCGGTGTTGCAGCACCTAATCGCGCTAGCCATAGCAACAGCGCCACTCGCAAGTGTGCGACCAATCCGATTGCCCGCGCATACAGTGCCTCCTGACGACGCTCTGTCGGAATACTCTCCAACGACGCGACCACATGCCCGACACACTCCCGCTCGTAGCGAAACAAGCGGCGATAGTGTTCAACCAATAACTCTGCCATCAACCAACTCCTGTAAGGATAACACCGCAAAACTACCATCGCTCTGCGCACCCTAGCATTACAGTGCATGCCACGAAGCTACCCTGCCACACACCCCGCCTGTCATGCTGAACGTGGTTCAGCATCTGATTGCGTCGTCGCTGTCATGCCGAACTTGTTTCGGCATCTCTGCCCATATGCCTCCCAGCGTCATGCTGAACTCGGCTCAGCATCTGTTTAGTGCACGCCAGTGCAGTCTCTGACCGCGCATCACACCGAATCGCACCCAGCAATCACTCGATCTCAATGACCTCAGAAACAGCACATCGAGCATCGTCAATCCAGATGTAACTCGGTAACTGGAACATCATTGGTGAGCATAGCGATTTGCTTTTATCAAAAGCAATGCGCGAATCATCTTTGATACGACAGGTTTCGACTTTCACAACTGCGTACAACTCGTCGTTGTGATAGACATAGATTGTGTGTTTCCCTGCTCGGGTCCACCCAGTAATGTAGTTCGGATCAATGCAATCAGCACTTGCAGTGGTGCTGGCAAGCGCTACAACAAGCAGCGCAAGTAAACAGAACA
>JBBIUD010000065.1:0-7792 GCA_037440485.1 Chlorobiota bacterium | reverse complement strand
AGCGGTTACATTTCACTCGGTTCGATTTCAGCAGCCGTTGTTTTCCCCGGTGCCATGCTGATTCGGCATAATGTGTGTGGTGCCGACATCAACGGTTATCACATTCTCATCTGGTTTGCCATTGCCGTTTCAGCGCTGGTGATCTATGCACACCGAAGCAATATCCAGCGATTGCTTGCGGGCAAGGAAAACCGATTCGAAAAGCTCTGGCTCATCCGCATTCGCTGTGCTCTCAAGGAGAAAAATGGCTGAGGCATTGTCATGAACATTGCCATCCTGGGGGCAGGAGGATGGGGCACGGCATTAGCATGCATCGGCGCAGCCAATGGGCATCGGGTTGTGATCTGGGCACGCCAGTCCAGCATCGCAGACTGTATCAATCAATCGCGTGAGAATCCCAGCTACCTTCCCGGCGTTGTGATTCCGGACGAAGTTGTTGCAACGACCGATCCTACTCCGATCGAAGGTGCTGATATGGTGCTCCTGGCAATTCCCACGCAGTACCTGCGTGCTGTGCTGCAAAGCTATCGCCTTCCGATCCGTGGGAAGCTGGTTGTCAATGCTGCAAAAGGTATCGAACGCGGAACGCACCTCCGTATCTCGCAGGTCTTGCGCGATGTCGCCGGTACACCCAGCGATGACTACGCAGTCTTGAGTGGTCCCAGCCATGCCGAGGAAGTGGCGCGCGGCGTACCGACGACAGTCGTTGTTGCTTCAACCAGCGAAAGCGCTGCGGAGATTGTTCAGCGCGCACTGAGCACCCCAACGTTTCGGATTTATCGTTCGCTCGATGTCGTTGGTGTTGAGCTGGGAGGAGCGCTCAAAAATGTGATCGCGATAGCTGCCGGAATCATTGATGGCTTGGCGATGGGCGATAACACCAAAGCAGCACTAGTGACCCGCGGTCTTGCTGAAATCACACGCCTTGGCACAGAGCTTGGGGCAAATCCATTGACCTTCAGCGGGCTTAGTGGTCTGGGCGACTTGTTTGTCACCTGTACCTCGCGTTTTTCGCGAAACCGATTGGTGGGCGAACGCATCGGGCGTGGGGAATCACTCGAGCAGATCATTGCGTCCATGACAATGGTTGCCGAAGGTATTGCCACCACCATTTCGGCACTCGAGCTTGCCAGCGACTACGGAATCGAGATGCCGATCGCAGAACAAGTATATTCAATCTTGTTTGAAGGCAAAGATCCCCGCAGTGCAATCACCGAGCTCATGACGCGCCAGATGAAACGCGAACACTAACCGCTGGTCGGAGGAGTGCTTTCGTCGTCGCTGAGCTGCTTGGCAAGCGTAACAATGCGCTGGCGGACCTGCTGCAATTGATGGCGGACACTCTTGGCGATTGTGATCCCTTCCTCGTAGAGTCGAAGGAGCTCCTCGATTGGTCGGTCTGCATGCTCGAGCTCGAGTCGGATTTCTTCGAGCCGTCGCAATTGTTCTTCAAGAGTTTTTTGCTTCTTTGCCATTGGAGTTCGGTGTGTTGTACAACGGTTTTTCGATGGATGATACCACTGCGACCGCAGATTCGTTCATGCGGTGAATACGGACTGTGTCGCCTGCGGAGAGTCGCTGACTTGCTGATAACAACATCCCATTTCGCTCGATAAGCGCAAAGCCTCGTTGGAGAGGATGAAACGGGTGGAGCAAGGGTAATGCACTGATCAATCCATTGGCAGTGTGAGCAAGCTGTTCACACGTGCGCTGCAAAGCATACTCTCCTTGCGCGACGAGCGTTTGAACAGTAGAGAAAACGGACTCACAGCGGGCAAGCAGCAGGTGAATGATTGATGGCGAACTAAAATCGCATACAAGACGATGAGCATCATCAATCCGCAGTGTCAGAGATTCTGTTGCCTGTTCTATCCACTGATCGAGCCACACGAGGATATCCTCACGTCGAAGGGGTGTACAGAGTTCGGCGGCAGCAGTGGGTGTTGCCGCACGGACATCGGCGACAAAGTCAGCGATGGTTACGTCAGTTTCGTGTCCGACGGCAGAAATGATTGGGACATGGGAATTGAATATCGCATCGGCGACGGTGCGGGTGTTGAATGCCCATAGGTCCTCGATCGAACCACCCCCTCTGCCGATAATGATCACATCGCAGCCTGCAGACTCAAGGTCGGCGATTGCACGGGCAATATCGGGTGCTGCATCCACACCCTGGACAAGGGTCGGACGAAAGACAACCGTCACGGCTGGATTTCTTCGTTCCAACGTTGAAAGAATGTCACGGATTGCAGCACCGGTCGGAGACGTTGCCACACCGACCACCTGCGGAATACGTGGCAACGGTCGCTTGCGCGATTGATCGAAATATCCAGCAGCGGCTAATTCACGCTTGAGCTGTTCGAATGCGACGTAGAGGTCACCAATACCAGCCGGCAGAACGGAATAGCAATCAATTTGATAATTCCCCTGGAGGGGATAGACACTCAGCCTACCTCGAACCTTGACCTGCATGCCATCGTGAAATTCGACCTCTACTTGCCTCCCACGCCAGAGGACACAGCGAATTTGAGCACCCTCGTCTTTGAGCGTGAAGTAACGGTGCCCGGACTGGTGGCGTTTGTAGTTGGATACTTCGCCCACAACATAAACGACCGGGAATTCGGACTCAAGCGTCTGGCGTATCGCTTGGGTCAAGCTCGTAACGGTGAGGACATGTTCATTCATGATACGCAAATTAGCAGTGTTGAACTATTCGAACATAGTCATGCGCATTGGTTTTGGCGTTGATATTCATCGCTTTGGCGAGGGCGATCATCTTCAGCTTGGCGGCGTGCGTGTGCCATCGCCGTACGGTGTCATTGCCCACAGCGATGGTGATGTTGTGCTGCATGCTCTCTGCGATGCATTGCTCGGTGCGGCGGGACTTGGCGACATTGGCATTTTCCTGATTCGGATGAGACCTGGCGCAATGTACCGAGCCAACGATTTGTCGAACGTGTCCTGGCAATGCTCCGAGCGCACCGATGGGTTGTCGGCAATGTTGATGTGACGGTGTTGCTCGAATCACCCAAGCTTGCGCCGTATAAGCGTGCCATGCGTGAGACGATTGCTGCACTCTGTGGCATTTCAACCGATGCGGTGTCGGTCAAAGCAACAACGAGCGAAGGTATTGGAATGGTCGGACGCCGAGAAGGGATTGTTGCCTACTGCGTGTGCACGATCGAGGAGCAACGATGATCATTTTGCTGCTGATAGCTCTAAGCAGCATCATCGGTGGGTGCTCTGTTGAGGAAACCTCGCATCCCCTGACGTTATCGGTTCGGTCCTCGGTGTTGCCAGGAGGACGTTTTCCTCCACTGATGACACAGGATGGAAAGCTCATTGGATACGATGACACCCGCCGTGCGGTGGTGGTATGGGATGCTCACGGAGCCTCCACAATCATGCCCGTAACCGATTCAGTTCTTGATGCCATCCCGACGGGTTCGGGTTACTTACTTGCTGTTAGTACGCCGGCGGCGGTCCGCATTTACCGAATCAGTGGCAGACAGAGCGAACACGCGATGGTAATTCCAGCAGCGAATGGTCGCTTTGTCCCGATAACGAATGATTCAGTGATCGTCTGGCAGAGCGATAGTAGATTTTACGTGTCGTTCTCTGCTGACAGCCAGCAGCTTAGCACTGTCGTTGTTCGTCGAGAAGCAAAACTCTTTGCCGATAGTTCTATTCTGGTTATTCTCGATTGGATCGCGCCACAGCTTTGCCTGTGGGAAGGGATTGACCTCTACTCAGGACGAAAGGATTTTTCCAGTTTTCTTGGAGGACGATTTGAGTATGCGACGGCAACAGCAAAAACGGCTGCTGCGCTGGTTCGGGCACGAGGTGCCTACCACGTCGAATGGTATAGCCGAAACGAACGCGGCGATGCGATACTCCACCGCACAATTACATTGCCACCAACCTACTATGAACCGCATGCACTCATGAGTGTGGGCGACACACTGATTGCACTGTTCAGCAACGGTGTTGTTCTGATGACGACCGATGGTATCATCGCCGAAGACCGCAATTGGCGTGACGACTTTAGCGACACGGTACGGTTGGTGTATCGGCAGGGAAATACACTTATCGTTGCGCGGACGTCGAGCATCATTCGAGTTGATCTGCGTCGCAACCCATGGTGGTGGTTTGAAACGAGCATACCGATTGCCGTTCGTTTGCTTGTCGGTGCGAGTATTCTTGCCGTTCTTCTCATGATAGCTCGACGCTTTGGACGGTATCGTCGGTTGGTGGGAGCGTTGCTGGATCGAGGCAGTAACGGAGCACTGATGCTTATTGACCGCCAGTTGCGATTGCAGCGACTCAACAAAGCTGCTCGCGTGCTATTCGGAATTGGTCATGGTGTGCCATTAGGTCGTCGAATCGGTGTGTACCTTGCAGCCGGTGATTGGGATCGCTTGGTGCATTGCATCGAACAGTCTGTGCATCAACGCTCGCCATGCATCGAAGAGGTTGACCGTAGCAAGAATTCGTCCGAACAGGAGCGGCGCTACATCATCAGCACGGAGCCGCTCTTTACCGCATTCAATCGTTTCGAGGGCGTGTTGGTATCGGTCGTTGATGTAACCGAACAGTATCAGCAATGGCGCTTGCTCAACTGGGCGCAGGTCGCACACGATATGCAGACAGCACTAACGACAATTCGCCTATCTGCCGAACAGCTCGATCGGCATGTGGACCCTACCACAATAGAGACACTGCGACACCGAATCGCGCGACAAACGCAAGTGCTTCTTGAGCGTGTCCGGGATCTGTTGGTGCTCGGTCGTGGTGAGAAAATGCAGTGGGAAGAGTATCTGCTCGCCACACTCTTCGAAGAAGTCGTCGCAGATATTCGTCCACTTGTTCCTGCACAGATTTCGATCGTTATTCGTCCTACGCCCCTGGTCGTCAAAATTGATCGCCGGCGGCTGGCGCGTGCGCTCCATAATGCCCTCATCAACGCCATCGGTGCTACCGCCGAAAAGCCTTTTGGCAGCATCGAAATGTGGGCTGAATACCATAGCGATTACATCGTGATCGGTATCGAGGACAACGGGCGCGGTATGGACCCTGAAACGCTCCAGCGATTTCAGCGGGCGTTCTTTACAACAAACCGCACCGGGCACGGATACGGCTCGATGATTATGCAGCAGATGGTCAAACTCCACGGTGGTCGCTTGGAAGTTCGCTCTGCACCCGGCGTCGGGACGACGATCTTGTTTTATCTCCCAGCATCGCTCTATGTACGACACCACGATTGACCCACGTTCTCTCAAGGACATCGTTCGACATCGCCGCGGTGCGGCGTTCGATTATGGACGCAAGCGCATTGGTTGGGCGGTGTGCGACGAATATCACGTCACGATTACACCCAAAGGCACGTTCCAGCGTCAATCACCGACGCTCTGGACCGATATTCTCGACGCACTGGAGCAGGAACGCATTCGGTTTTGTTTGGTCGGTGTCCCTCTTCGTGATGATGGGTTGGTGTCACCGCTGATGTTCGAGATCAACAACTTTGCACGCCAATTGGAGGATTATTCAGGATTGCCGGTTATTTTGGTGGACGAATCCTATACCTCACGTCGAGCGGTTGCAACGATGGTCGAGATCGGTGTCCGCCGGCAGGAACGACGTCGCCGTGGACGGACTGATGAAATTGCGGCGGCATTGATTTTGCGAGATTTCCTCGAAGACGCAGGATGATTCTGCGCGGGGTACTTGTCGGGCTGATTGCCTTCAGTATGGCATTGGCGCAATCGAGAGAGTATCGTGGTCCATCGCGTGCCACGGTGCCGTCGAGTCTAGTGGGCATTGTGCATGCGTACCCAACCCCAACGTACGACTCAAGTATCTGCATTCTTGGCTACCGCCTTGACGCAGCAGATTTAGTTTTTTTTCAGCGAAACCAAAATCCGCCCGTGTTTGTTGCGCACTACATCGCAACTATCGAACTGCGCGACAGCATCGGGGTTGTGCGCTTTGCAACCGTTTTCCACGATAGCGTTGTGAGCACTAAACCACCTCAGCGAACTACCCCGCGGCCGATCGCTAACGTTCGGCAGACAACACTTGCAAACGGGCACTACACAATCAACGTTGATGTTACTCAACAGCAACGTCAGCGGCTACTCTGGCAGGGAGATATTACCCTCGACGCGACGGCGCAATCTACAGCTGCTGCGTCGCTGATTTTTCTCCAATCGAATGATCGGGCAACGGCACCTTGTGCTGAACTGTGGGGACAGACGATACCATTCGGCACGCGGCACGCATCAGCTCTGGTTATTGTGCCGCGGGCGTGGTCCGGTCGAGATCGGCTCATTGGGCTGTGCCGTCTGCGACAGCAATATTACCCGTTCTATCGCGGAATGGATACCAATGTCGCAGTACCAATAACCGTTGATGCAGAGCCGACGTTTGCTCTGCCGCTGTGGTCTCTTGATGCCAGCACTGCGCCGCCACAGCTCTGCATGACCGCCCACGCAACCGATCATTTTCGAATTGTTCGCTTGAACATAGATCTGCGCCGAGCCATACCGGGAGATTACCAGTTGTTGCTCGTTCGACCGGTGACAAACGATACACTCACCGTTTCGTTCCGTCTGCAATGGTTTTCGCCTCCACCACACTTGTTTGTTTCGCGGTATGCTGTCGAGGTTATGCACTACGTTCTGACCGATGACGAATACACGGCATTGCTCGATACGCCCGACTCAAACCGAACCGCTGCGATCATTGCCTGGTGGGCAAAGCAAGATCCCACCCCAGCCACACGATACAATGAAGCAATGGTGGAATATTTTCGGCGGGCATTTTCTGCGCGTACACAATTTTCGACCTCCCAAGAACCCGATGGAGCACTCAGCGAGCGCGGGAAAATCTTCATCCTCTTCGGTGAACCAACCAGAATCGAGACGACACTCGATCCGGACAAGCCCGGTGTTGAAGTTTGGCACTATACGAACGCCGTGAAAAAGCGTTTTACTTTTGAAATCACTGACCAGGGGCGCTACCGGTTGGTCAAGATGGATACGCTATGACATCTCCCAATCAATACCGCCACAAGGTATGTGATCGGGGCGAACGTGTTCATCGTAGAGCTGGCAGTACTGCCCGCTGCGGTTGAAGTGGATGCACGACCGACAGAGCAATTCTTCCTCGATCTTCTGGCTCTGCTCGCTATAGACAACGAGCTGGCGATAGGCTGGATAAACGGCATATCCCCACAGCAATACAAGCGAAACTGGAATTGAAACCTCGATGCCTCCGTAATGCCAGAGCGCAAACCCTGCGACTATGACCACCAGCGACCGCAGCAATGCACCTAGCACAACAGTCCCCGTTGCTAACCGTGGGCTGCCACTGTCGTCGTAAAAACCGCGGCGCAACAGTAAATGATCAACAAAAAAGTCGAGCATCGAGCGTTATCGAAAGCGGTGTATTTTCGTGGTGCATCAAGCAGTACACTTCAAAGCTACGCACCCACAGTTATTCCGACGATGGAACAGCCACTCATTTCGATTCTTCCGGACCACATCGCCAACCAAATTGCTGCTGGCGAGGTGGTGCAGCGTCCTGAATCGGTCGTCAAAGAACTCATCGAAAATTCGCTCGATGCTGCTGCCACCCAGATTGCAGTGTTTGTGCGAGAGGGAGGCAAGTCGCTCATCCACGTTCTCGATAATGGCACTGGAATGAGTCGGGCTGACGTTGAGCGTGCACCAATACGCCATGCAACATCGAAGATTCGGACACTCGATGACTTGCATCGCCTGACCACACTTGG
>JBBIUD010000064.1:0-7897 GCA_037440485.1 Chlorobiota bacterium | reverse complement strand
ATGGAGGGCGGCGATCGAGATTGTCACTGCTATCAAGGACAGGAAGTTCAAACATGAGTTGACTGGATAATGCGGTAGTCTGCCGCGAAAATACTACCCGCTGTTTCGTTAGTCCCTCCATTGCATTGCGACGACGCGGCGTCAGGCTTTGATTTGATACAGTTGCTCAATAATGTGTTTGTACCTCTCTTGAATTTGCTTACGGCGTGGCTTGAGCGTTGGCGTAAGCATCCCATTTTCGATCGTGAATGGTTCTGGCAGCAAAGCAATCCGCCGAACACGCTCGTACTTAGCCAGATCGCGCTGCGCATGTTCGATTTCACGCATGACCAGCGCTTGCACGCGATCATCCTGGCAAAGCTGCTCCAGTGGTTGATTTGCGTCTAACCCGTGCGATTCAAGCAGGTGCCGCAATCCCTCTTCGTTCGGAACAATCAACGCCACGCAAAACGGACGCTGATCACCAATCACAATACACTGTGCAATGAAGGGTAATCGCACGAGCATATTCTCGACAAGCTGAGGAGCAACGTTTTTCCCGCCGCTGGTTACAATGATGTTCTTGATTCGATCGGTAATCTTAAGATTGCCACGCTGGGTCCACTCCCCCACATCGCCGGTATGAAGCCAGCCTTCGGCATCGAGTGCTTCGGCAGTTGCAACGGGATCCTTCCAGTATCCTCGCATGATGTTTGGTCCGCGGGCGAGTATTTCTCCGTTGTCATCAATCCGAATTTCAATGCCCGGCAAGGGTTTGCCGACTGTTCCGAACTCGTTGTCGGTTGGTCGGTTGACGGTGAGCACTGGCGATGCTTCTGTCAAGCCATAACCTTCCAAAATTGGTAACCCAATTGACCAGAAAAAGCGATTGACCTCCGGTGAAAGCGGTCCGCCACCAGATACAAACAGCCGCAATCGCCCTCCGGTCGCATGACGGATTTTTTGGAAGACTAACCGATCTGCTAGCCGATACCGTAGGCGCATGCTCAAGGACGGACCGTGGTTATTCTCCTGCAGTGCAATGTATTCAAGCCCGGTTTGAATAGCCCACTCGAAAATCCTCCGTCGTAGAGGTGATTCTTTTGCCATGCGCATATAGATGCCGCTGCGCACACGCTCGAACAGTTGAGGTACACTCGTCATCACCGTTGGTTTGACTTCCTGCAAGTTTGTGCGAACGGTGTCAATTGATTCTGCAAATGCTGTTGTGGCTCCACTTGCGAAAGCAATGTAAAATCCTGTGGTTCTCTCATAGGAATGGCACATCGGCAGGTACGATAAGAAAACATCGCTCTCTCGAACTTCTATGACTGACTGCGCTGCTTCGACATTCGAGAGTATGTTGCGATGAGTAAGCATGACACCCTTGGGAGTTCCCGTCGTGCCACTGGTGTAGATGATAGTGCAAAGGTCGTCCGCTCTGGAGCGGTCGAGCAACGATGCGATGTACTCCTGGCGGTTTGTGTTTGAAAAAAACTGCCGTCCACGTTCGAGAAGTTGATGGAGTGAATAGACGGGGATCTGCTGCTCACCGATAGTCCCCAAAGAAGCATCGCGCTCAGCATCGAAGACAATGACAGCCTCAAGGTCTGTCAATTCATCAGCAATCGCGCGGAGCTTGTCGAGTTGAAAGTGCGTCGAGACGGCGGCGATCACTGCTTGCGAATGATTGATGATGTATGCGATTTGATTGGCGGTCAGTGTTGGAAACATTGGCACATCAACTCCTCCGGCAAGGAGTGTAGCAAAATCGGTCAGGACCCATTCGTAACGGTTCTCAGAAACGATAGCGACCCGGTCACCAGCTTCCAATCCTAATGTATCGAGTGCCGCTGCATACGCTTCAACATCGCTGCGGAGCTGGTCGTAGCCAATACCAACGTATGCGCCGCCGCGCTTGTGTAGGTACACTGGACGAGATGATGCGCGGTAACGATCGGTAACGCGACAAAACATTTCTCCGATTGTCTGCATTGCTTACTCCTTGCTCTGTTCGGGGCGAAATTTACAATTCGAATTATCGTCTGAGGTCAATGCAAGGCTGTAACTTCGCTTTCAGTAACAACGATGCACTTCGAGAGCATGAGTTACGAACGTTGGCTCACCCAAGCGACGAAAGAACTCGGCGACAAACCAATCGAGTCACTCAACTGGACCTCGCCTGAAGGTATCATCATAAAGCCACTCTATACCGAAGACGACCTGGCAACACTCGAGCATCATCGGACTTATCCCGGGTTGTTCCCATTTGTCCGCGGACCATACGCAACAATGTACGCGAACCGACCCTGGACAATTCGCCAGTACGCGGGGTTTTCGACGGCAGAGGAATCTAACGCATTCTACCGTAAAGCTCTGGCACAGGGACAAACAGGTCTTTCGGTCGCCTTCGACTTGGCAACACATCGCGGCTACGATAGCGATCATCCGCGCGTTGTCGGTGATGTTGGCAAAGCCGGTGTGGCTATAGATACCGTCGAGGATATGAAAATCCTTTTCGATGGGATAGACCTCGGCAAAGTCTCGGTTTCGATGACGATGAACGGTGCGGTTCTGCCGATCCTGGCAATGTTTATCGTCGCTGCCGAAGAACAAGGTGTCGAGCAATCGAAATTGAGTGGAACTATCCAGAACGATATTCTCAAAGAGTTCTTGGTGCGGAACACGTACATCTACCCGCCAGAGCCTTCGATGCGGATTGTTGCCGATATTATTGCCTACACCAGCCAAGCGATGCCGCGCTTCAACAGCATTAGCATCAGTGGTTATCACATGCATGAAGCTGGCGCGACGGCTGTCCAGGAGCTTGCCTTTACCCTTGCCGATGGACTTGAGTACGTGCGAGCAGCGCTCTCTCGCGGACTCGATGTTGATGCATTCGCATCGCGACTATCGTTTTTCTTCGGTATCGGGATGAACTTTTTCATGGAAATTGCCAAGCTGCGGGCAGCGCGCATGCTGTGGGCACAGCTTATGAAAGAGCATTTCAACCCAAAGAAACCGACTTCGCTAATACTGCGGACGCACTGCCAGACATCGGGTTGGTCGCTTGCCGCACAAGATCCCTACAACAACATTATCCGAACAACGATTGAAGCACTTGCAGCCGTGCTCGGTGGTACACAGTCGCTCCACACCAATTCATTTGATGAAGCGCTTGCATTGCCGACTGAGTTTTCTGCTCGCATTGCGCGGAACACCCAACTCATCATTGCCGAAGAAACCAACATCACGCGTGTCATTGATCCGTTGGGCGGGTCGTATTACATCGAGTCGTTGACTGCATCGCTTGCTCACCATGCACGAACGCTTATCGAAGACATTGACCGGCAAGGTGGAATGATCGCCGCAATCACCAGTGGCTACGCCAAGGCTCTCATCGAGCAATCAGCAGCACGCAGGCAAGCTGCCATTGACCGCGGCGACGAAACGATTGTCGGTGTCAACAAATATCGCCCTGAGTCTGAACCTCCCGTCGAAATTCTTGAGATTGACAACTCGAAAGTGCGCGCTGATCAAATCGCCAAACTCAATCACGTTAAAGCAACCCGCGATAGCACGAAAGTAGCAGAAGCGCTCGATCGGCTCGAGTCCGCTGCTCGGAACCCCAGAGAGAACCTTGTCCCCTACGTCATCGAAGCTGTCCGACGGAGAGCAACCGTCGGCGAAATCAGCGACGCGCTTGCGCGGGTCTTCACTCGCTACACCACAACGCCAACGGCAATCAGTGGTGTCTTTCGCACCTGGTATGCATCTGACCCAGCGTTTGAAGAGTTGCGCGAGCGTATCCTCTCGTTTGAACGTCACAGTGGCCGGCGCCCACGGATTCTGATTGCCAAGCTTGGGCAAGATGGTCACGACCGCGGATCAAAAGTTATCGCCAGTGGTTTTGCTGACATCGGTTTCGATGTGGACTTAGGACCGCTCTTTCAAACTCCCGAAGAGGTTGCCCGCCAGGCAATCGAACACGATGTTCACGTCGTCGGTGTCTCAACGCAAGCAGGTGCCCACTCGACGCTCATCCCACAGCTTATTGAGGAATTGCATCGCCAGGACGCTACTGATGTTGTTGTCGTTGCCGGTGGCATTATTCCGCCCCAGGATTATCCCAAGTTACACCAAGCTGGTGTGCAGGCAATATTTGGACCGGGCACCCCCGTCCTCGAAGCAGCTCGCAGGGTGCTCGACTTGATCGAACAACGTCTCCAAGTTACCAATGGCAACTAATCCAACAACCACACTCAATGCCGACAGCCTTGCGCAGCGCGTCATAGCCCGAGAACGTCGAGCATTAGCAAAAGCGCTCAGCGTGCTCGAAAGCAGCAGACCTGATGATCGAAAGCTTCAACATCGGCTCATCGAGTTGTTCTACCCACGTTCTGGGAATGCTTGGCGCATTGGGATCACGGGTTCGCCAGGGGCTGGCAAGAGCACGTTGATCGAAGCATTAGGAACACACATCGTATCGCAAGGACGCACTCTGGCAGTTCTTTCGATAGATCCCGCTGGTGCGACGACCGGCGGAAGCATACTCGGCGATAAACTCCGTATGACGACACTCGCCAATCATCCCAACGCATTCATTCGTCCAAGCTCGAACCGAGGTAGTGGCACAGCGCTGAGTCTCCGACTGCGGGAATCCATCATTGCATGCGAGGCTGCTGGCTACGATACGATCATCGTTGAAACTGTTGGAACGGGTCAATCGGATACTGCCATTGCCGATGTTACCGACATGGTCATCGTTGCAACCCTCCCGAATGCCGGCGATGAGGTACAAAGTATCAAGCGTGGCATCATCGAGCTTGCTGATGTCGTCGTCGTTACAAAATGCGATATTGACCCAGCAGCAGCACAGCGGGCTGTCGCACAGATTCGAAGTGCACTTCAACTGATTCCACCGCGCCATCCCGACTGGCAGCCAGTTGTGTTGAGTGTCTCGTCTATACGTGGCGATGGAATTTCACAGTTGTGGGATGTGTGTCGTCAGTTTTTCGAGCCGAAACGTTCTGCAACAATTGAAAAGCAACGCCAGCATCAGCGATTAGTCTGGCTCGAGCGCGCGCTCCTTGAACAGCTCTATCGCTTGACCGCAGCACGGACAGATGCTGCTCTGGCGCTCGATGCGATTCATACTGCTGTCGAATCCGGGCAGCTACCACCTCCACTTGCAGCGGATGAACTTTTTTCACGGTACTTCTCTGCTCTGCCTAACGATCAACTCGACACCCTTAAAGCCTAGCGTTGACAATTTATGTCGTTGAACATACTGCACCGACGATAATGCTCTCAATTCCTGAAGTTCAGCATCTCCTTGCAGATGCACGACTCGATGGTTGGTTGCTCTACGACAATCGAGGCAGCAACCCTATTGCACGGCGACTTTTGGACTTCAGCCCGTCAGCTCATACAACGCGGCGATTTGCGCTCTGGATTCCTTCCTCAGGCGAACCCATTCTGGTCATTAGCACAATTGAAGCACATCTTTTTGAACACTTGCCCTACAAGCGCCGATACTACAGCAGCCGTTACCAATGGCATTCAGCATTGAGCACTATTCTCCAGACTGCCCAAACAATTGCGATCGAGTATTCACCACTGGGCGAATTGCCGACGGTCTCGTTCGTGGATGCTGGGACTGTAGAGTATCTCCGCTCGTTTGGTGTATCGCTGGTCAGTAGTGCTGATCTTGTCCAGCATATTGAAGCGGTCTGGTCAGACGAACAACTTCTCGACAATCTCGAGACCGCTCGCAAGCTTCGTTCGATTATGATGGCAAGTATCGAGCGTGCTCGGACCATGGCGCACCAGCAGAGCGGTAGTGAGTTCGATCTCCAGCAGTTTATCCTGGATGCATTTGTTGCCGAAGGTCTCGTCACCGACCATAAGCCAATCGTTGCAGTTGGGGTCAATACCGCAAATCCACACTACGAGCCGACACCACTAACGAGTGCACCGCTCCGAACCAATTCGATCCTGATGCTGGATATGTGGGCAAAATCAACCAAACCCCAGGCGACGTATGCCGACATCACCTGGACTGTGTGGCTGGGACATTCACCACCCGAAGAGATGAGGCACATCATGCAGATTGTCATCGCTGCGCGCGATGCCGCACTCGAATTTGTTCGCGAACACTTCAGCAACGGCACAAGCGTCCATGGTTACCAGGTTGATGATGCAGCGCGTGCAGTGATCACAGCCGAAGGATATGGCGACCACTTCATTCACCGAACTGGTCACAACATTGGCACGGAGGTACATGGATTCGGTGCGAATATGGACAACTACGAAACATGCGACACACGGCGAATTCTGCCAGGAACATCGTTCAGTATCGAACCAGGCATCTACCTGCCCGAACGATTTGGTGTTCGGAGTGAATGCGATGTCGTTATTGATCATCACGGGAATGTACTCGTACCGAGCATGCCGCTTCAAACTGAACTCATAGCTGTGGAGGTCTAATCCAATGCGCACTATTGCTTGTGGAGTACTGCTCCTTTGGCTTGTACCTGTTTACCAATACGGACAAATCGCACGCGACCAGGAACGTGTTGCGATCGCATACGAACAAGCAGGCGACTGGCGCAATGCGGCACGACTATGGCAAGAGCTTTTGCAGCAGCAGCCGACGGTTTCGCGTTACTTGGTCGGAGCGTTGTCTGCGCTGAAGATGCTGGGCAATGTTGATGCAATGCAGTCTCTGTTTGAGTCATCCGATCAGCGAGCACGATCGGCTACAGCGTACTCCTACTACGGATATGCGTTGATGCGATCAGCCAGAGCCGACGCTGCAAAAGATGCGTGGAATCAAGCCCTGGCGCTGTGTACCAGTGAACAAGAATTCCGAGCACTCGCTCTACTCCAGATCGAAGCTGGCGCACCCTCGATGGCTGCAACAACATATCAAACTGCGCGTGCACGCTTGAAAATCCCTGGACTCTTTTCCGAAGAACGTGCCCAACTTGCTATCGCTGCAGGAGACATCACAACGGCACTCGATGAAATTTTCACCTTCTTCGATGCAACGTCGAACCTCTCTCGAACACAGGGTTTGGTTGCAACACTGCTTGCATTGGATGGATCAAAATCCAAAATCATTGAACGCATCAGGGTTTATGCACGCCAAAATGAGACGAACATACTTGCCTTGCGCCTCTACGAATGGGCATTACGCGAAACTGGCGACTATGCAGCAGCACTGGCTGTTGTCGTTGACATCGAGCGTCGAACGGGTCAATCTGGGCGCGAACTCTACGCATTTGCTGAACGCGCCCGATTGGAAGGCTCCTACGACATTGCACTGACGGCATATCGTCGCTTGCTCGACTTTGCCAAACAAACAGATTTGCGGACAATGGCTCTCTATGGCTATGTCCAGACGCTCGAACAGAAGACTTTTCAGACCACCACTCCGACATCGCAACAGCTCGCGGGAATTATCGCCGAATACGAACGCATCATTGCCGATTATCCGAACTCGACCGCAGCAATAGATGCACTCCTTCGAATCGCGGAACTCGAGCGCGACTACAGCAACAACCCAACGAGTGCGCTGGCACGTTACGAAGCGCTCCTCACTCGCTATCCTGGTTCGGAGCAGTCCGCTCGAGCACGAATCGAACGGCTACCCTTGCTCGTGAAGCAAGTTGGTATAGATTCGGCGACTGCACTATTCGAGCGCGAACGCGCAGCGATTGTATCCTTTCCTACACTGCAAAGCAACGCGAATTTTGTGAGTGCGGAGCTGCGCTTTTTTAGCTGCCAATTTGAGTCCGCGCTCAATCTCTACCGCAGTGTAGCCAGTAATCCAGAGTCGCCGCTTGCCAATGATGCAATCGAGCGGGTTACAGTTATCAGCATCAATCGTAGTGACTCAACGGCGTTGTGCAGA